>DATKJJ010000442.1:0-3262 GCA_035543695.1 Gemmatimonadales bacterium
GCGGTGAGTACCGGGTCCGTTCTGGCGGAGGCGGAAGTGGCGCGAGAGATGGCGCTGCTCTATCAGGCCATGGCCCGGGGGCAGGACGCTCTGGCCTACCTGAACATCGCTCGTACCCTGTTTGGCCGGCTGGACGCCCGGCGCGACCTGGTCGATGTCGCCACCCGGATCAACCAGGTGGAGGAGAGTCTCGCGTAGGTGAAATCCCGTCCGCTTGAGCTACAAGAATTGCCACAAAGTCCGACACTATGAGTGGGTGGTCTACGCCCCCCGAACCGCCCAGCAGGCACCAAATGTTCTCCCGTAACCCGGTATCCTACTGATGAAGAGCCCCGGCGAGCGTATCCCTCCCAAGCTGCAGCCATCGGCGGAGCCGGCCTCCGCCGCCGAGCTGCTGCAGCTGGGCCGGACCCACGAACGCGCCGGCGCCATGAGCGAGGCGGTGCAGCGCTATGCCGCCGCGATTGAGGCGGCTGAACGCACCGGCGAGCGTGGGGTGCTGGCTGAGGCACTGCGCCGGCTGGGAGTGGTTCACCACCATCGGAATGAAGCCGAGATGGCCCGGTCGCTTTGCCAGAAAAGCTACGAGACCGGCCTGGCCATGGGCGATTCGGTGCTGGCCGCCGAAGCCCTCAATGCTCTTGCGGGGTTCGACTTCGAGGCCGGCGCCATCGAGCAGGCAAGGGAGAAGTTCTACCGGGCCCTCGAGCTGGGCGGAGCCAGTGCCGAGCTGCGGGGACGCACCGAGCAGAACCTGGGCATTCTGGCCAACATCCAGGGCGCGCTGGCCGAAGCCCTGGCTCACTACCAGCGCTCCCTGGGCGCCTTCGAGAGCATCGCCGATGACCGAGGCTGCGCCATTGCCTATCACAACCTGGGCATGGTGAGCGCCGACCGAGAGCTGTGGGACGACGCCGACCGCTACTTCCGCCGCAGCCTGGACATGGCCAAGTCGATCGGCGACATCCACCTCCAGGGGCTGGGGCTGCTGAACCACGCTGAGGTTTATCTGGCCCGGCAGCATTACGAGCAGGCCCGGCAGAATGCGGAGGCCGCGCTCGGCATCTTCGATCAGGTGGGTTCCCGGCTGGACAAGGCCGACGCTTACAAGCTGATCGGGCGAGTGTACCGGGAGACCGGCCGCCATGCGCTGGCCGAGTCCAGACTCCGCTCCGCGGTGGATCTGGCGGTGAGCACCGGCTCGATCCTGAGCGAGGCGGAAGCCTCGCGGGAATTGGCCTTGCTCTACCAGAGCATGGGGCGGAACCAGGAGGCACTGAAGCTGCTGAACGCGGCCCACCGGCTGTTCGGGCGGCTCGATGCCCGGGTGGACCTGGTGGACGTCTCGACCAAGGTGCTCAAGCTGGAAGAGACGTACTTCGCCGTGGTTCGGGAGTGGGGTCAATCGATCGAATCATCGGACAGCTACACCTTCGGTCATTGCGAGCGAGTGGCCGATTACGCCCTTGGCGTGGCCCGCGAGCTGGGGCTGGACGAGCAGCAGCAGACCACGATCCGGATCGGTGCGTACCTGCACGACCTGGGCAAGGTCCGGGTGCCGCACGAGATCCTGAACAAGCCGGGCTCGCTCACACCGGAGGAGTTCCGGGTGATCCAGATGCACCCGGTGTGGGGGCTGGAGCTGCTCGCGACAGTGGAGTTTCCCTGGGACATCAAGCCGATCATTCGCTGGCACCACGAGAAGTACGATGGAACCGGATACCCCGATAGGCTCAAGGGCGACGAGATCCCGGTCAATGCCCAGATCATCTGCATCGTGGACGTGTTCGATGCGCTGACTACCAGCCGGAGCTATCGCGGCGCGCTGACCGTGGCCGACGCCATAGGCCGGATGCAGGAATGCCGCACCTGGTGGCGGCCCGATATCTTCGAGGCCTTCCTTCGCTCGATCGGGAGAATGTCCGCCGCGGCTTAGTCGCGAAGGTCGTGCTGCAGCCTTTCCAGCAGGGACGTGGCCCCGAGCTGGCGAAATCCCGCCTCGGCCCGCTCCCGCCGGTCCTGCGCCTCATCCGTCTTTCCCATCGCCTTCAAAGCACGGGCAGCAATCCCCGCACACTCCGCAGCCAGAAGCGCGCTGTCGTGCTCTACCGCGACGGCTCGGGCAGTCTCGGCATGGAAGAGCGCCACTTCCCAGGCTCCCCGGTGGAGCGAATTGAGGGCCTGGACCCGGTGCACTTCGGCCCGCCCGACTACGTCCCCTGCCTGGGCGGCATAGTGGACTGCGCGTTCCAATTCGCGCTCGGCGAGATCGGTATCGTTGCGTTCCACGCTCAACTCAGCCTTCGCACCGAGGACCAGCGCCAGAAGCGCCGGCTCTCCCACCAGCTCGGCGTGGCGCACGGCGTTGGCGGTGGCGCCTTCGGCTTCGCGCCACTCTCCGGCCTGGCGATAGGCAAAGCCAAGATTGTGGTAGGTCTCCGCGGTGCCTCTCCGGTCGCCCAGCCGGTGATAGGCCAGCAACGCTTCGCGGAAGAGCCCAGCGGCCTGGTCTGACCTCCCCTGGAGGTGGGCGACAGACGCCAGGTTGTTACTGGTTCGGGCAAGCAGCAGGCTGTCATTCAGCTGCCGGGCCAGGCCGAGAGCCTCTCCAAAGCAGCGCTCTGCATCGGCGATCCGGCCTCGCTCCCAGTGGATGGCCCCCAGGAGATTGAGCGCCCGCATGCGGCCATCCGAATCACCCCGGGTTCGGAACTGCACCAGCGCCTCGACGGCCAGTGTCGTGGCCCGATCGAGGTCACCGAGGCGGGTCGCGGCCGTCGCCGCGAGAAGCTGGACATCGGGCCAGCGGCTGTCGGGAGCCGATCCGAGCTCGCGGTACCGCTCCAGGGCGTCCTGAAAGCGTCCCTCTGCCAGCAGCGCGCGAAGGGCCTGGGCTACAGCCATCAGATGACCTGCCGGTCAGTACGCGATGGCATACCGGGTGAACCCGAGGATGTCGGCATTGATCTCCTCGGATTCCTCGACGTTGACGGACCCCAGCTTCACAAACGGATCGTTGACCGTCTCCTGTCGCCAGATGGCCAGCTGGTTCTTGATCTGGTCGTCA
This sequence comes from Gemmatimonadales bacterium, assembly GCA_035543695.1. Classification (GTDB taxonomy): domain Bacteria; phylum Gemmatimonadota; class Gemmatimonadetes; order Gemmatimonadales; family GWC2-71-9; genus CAVVWJ01. The sequence continues at coordinate 3,068 of DATKJJ010000442.1, forward strand.
AACAGGTTGACCGATCCGTCATCATTGAAGTCGGGATCGGCGTGATTGTAGTGGATCTTCAGCTCGGCCGGCTCCGCCGAATTGAAGGTCAGGCCGGAGGGCTCCAGCTCGAAGAGAATCCGGGCCGGGTCCACTACGTGGACGGTGATCAGCACCGAGTCGCCCGGGGCAATCGGGGTGCCGTCGGGGCGTGCC
>DATKJJ010000443.1:0-12070 GCA_035543695.1 Gemmatimonadales bacterium
ATGTCGTGCATCAGGTCTTCGAACATCTCGAAGGCCTCGCGCTTGTACTCCACCAGCGGATCCTTCTGACCCCAGGCGCGGTACTGGATGGCGTTTCGGAGCTGATCGAGGTCATAGAGATGATCCTTCCACCGCTCATCCAGCACCGAGAGCATGACCTGGGAGAGCACCTGCGCATCCACCTCGGGAATGCCGATGGTTTTCCCGAAATCCGACAGGTACTCGATCTTGCGGCGGAAAGAGTCCTCGCCCTCCTGCTTCACCTGCTGAATCATCTCGTCCATGCCCGGAGCGGCCGCCAGATCGGTGAGCGGATCCACGGTGACGAGATACTGCAGGGCGAGCGCCTCCTTGAGTCCGCCGCGATCGTATTCCTCGGGCCGCTCGGCCCCGGTCAGGAATTGGGTGACCGCCCGCTCCAGCGCGCTTTCGATCATCCGGCGAGCCTCGGCCTTGAGCTCTTCGCCCCGCTCCAGCGCGAACAGCCTCAGGGAGTAGATCACCTCCCGCTGCTGGTTCATCACGTCGTCGTACTCGAGCAGCCGCTTCCGCTGCTGAAAGTTCTGTAGCTCGACGCGTTTCTGCGCCTGTTCGATGGCCCGGGTGACCAGACCGCCGGTGATCACCTCGCCTTCCTCGGCTCCGCTGCGGTCCATCCACCGCGCGATACGGTCTGAGCCGAAGAGCCGCATCAAATCATCTTCCAACGAGAGAAAGAAGATCGATTGGCCGGGATCTCCCTGCCGGCCGGAGCGGCCCCGAAGCTGCCGGTCGATCCGGCGTGATTCATGGCGCTCGGTCCCGATGATCTGGAGTCCTGCTTCGGCTTGGGTCAGATCCAGATCCTTGCCCAGCTTAATGTCGGTTCCCCGGCCGGCCATGTTGGTGGCGATGGTGATGGCAGCCTTCTGCCCTGCCCCGGCCACGATCTCCGCCTCGCGCTGGTGATACTTGGCGTTCAGCACTTCGTGCTTGAGTCCCCGGCGCTTGAGCTGCCGGGAAAGCGTCTCCGACACGTCCACGTTCACCGTGCCGATCAGGATGGGCCAGCCCAGTCCATGCAGCCGCTCGACCTCATCCATGATCGCGTTGTGCTTCTCCTTCCGGGTCTTGTAAATCCGGTCCGCCTGGTCGATCCGCTTGATCGGGCGATGGGTGGGAATGACGCTGACCTCCAGACCGTAGATCGAGTAAAACTCGGTCTCCTCGGTCTCGGCCGTGCCGGTCATGCCCGCCAGCTTGTCGTACATCCGGAAATAGTTCTGGATGGTGATGGTGGCGAAGGTCTGGGTTTCCCCCTTCACCTGTACCCCTTCCTTGGCCTCCACCGCCTGGTGCAGCCCGTCGGACCACCGGCGGCCGGTCATGACCCGCCCGGTGAACTCATCCACGATCATCACCTGGCCATCCTGGACCAGGTAGTCGACCTCTTTCTCGTAGAGGACGTGCGCCTGGAGCAGCTTGTGGATGATGTGAAGCTTCTCACTCTTGATGGCGTAGTCCGACTCGACCTGGCGACGGCGCTCGATTCGATCGTGAGGCGACAGCTCCGGGTCCTTGTCGATCCGATGGATCTCCTCGGAGATGTCGGGCACGAGGAACAGCTCCGGCTCGTTCGGCGACATGGTCTCGGCGCCGCGGTCGGTCAGGTGCACCGAGTGACCCTTCTCATCGAGCACGAAGTACAGCGTCTCTTCCAGATCGCGCATCCGCTGCTGCTTCATCGGCAGCTTCCGATCGGCGATGGCGTCCAGCTCCATCCGCTGGACCATCTGCTTAATCCCGGTCTCGTTCAGCATTTTGAGAAGCCGCTTGTTCTTCGGCATGCCCAGCTGGCCCTGATACAGCTTCAAGGCCGCATCGTTCCGGGTCTTGGGTTCCTCCAGCAATCGCTCGGCTTCGGCGAGCAGCGTGTTCACCACTCCGGTCTGCTTGCGGACCAACTCCGCCACCTGGCGGCTGAACTGGGCATACTTCTCGTCCGTTTCATTCCCCACCGGACCGGAAATGATGAGCGGAGTCCGGGCCTCGTCGATGAGGATCGAGTCCACCTCGTCGATGATGGCGTACGCGTGCTCTCGCTGCACTCGCTGGTCCAGCGAGAAGACCATATTGTCGCGCAGGTAGTCGAAGCCGAACTCGTTGTTGGTGCCGTAGGTGATGTCGGCCAGATACGCCGCGCGTCGTTCCGGCGTGGAAGGCTCGGTATCGTCCAGACAGCCGACCGTCAGGCCGAGGTACTGGAAGACGTGACCCATCCACTGGGAGTCGCGCCGGGCGAGATAGTTGTTGACGGTTACCAGATGGGCGCCCTTGCCAGCGAGCGCGTTCAAGTACAGCGGAAGCGTCGCGACCAGGGTCTTGCCTTCTCCGGTGGCCATTTCGGCGATCTTGCCCTGGTGGAGTACCACCCCGCCGATCAGCTGCACGTCGTAGGGAACCATGTCCCATATCAGCTCGTGTCCGGTGACCTGGACCGGAGTCCCGAGCAGCCGGCGGCAGGCTTCCCGTACGGTCGCGAATGCCTCCGGCAGAAGCTCGTCCAGACTAGCGGCTATTTCCTTCTTGTACTGCCCCTCCAGCTCATGGAAGCGGCCCTCGAGCTGGTCCCGTTCGACCGGATCGGCGCAGCCATGCTTGGCTTCTCTCACCTGGTCGAGCTCAGCCTTGAGCGCGCCGGTGCGCTGGTCCAGCCGCTCGCGAAAGCGGGCGGTCTGAGCCTTCAGTTCGGCTTCACTGAGGTCCTTGAGCCGTTCTTCCTGGGCGTGGATCTGATCCACGATGGGCTGGATGCGCTTCCGCTCCCGGTCGAATCGAGAACCGAAGACCGCGGTCATGAGAGGCTTGATCATTCTGCTTCCAAATATAACTGGTGTCGTGCGATGTACTCCGCGACCGCATCGGGTACCCAGTAGCGGATCGACAGTCCACGGCTCACCCGTCGGCGAATTTCGGTAGCGGAGATATCCACCGCGGGAACCCGAATAACCTGGGAGATCAGCGGGTTGGCCGGCACCGCAGACCCGGGTCGGGCAAAGACTACCACCCGGGCCAGCTGCGGAAGCCGCTCGGCCTGGTGCCATAAGGACAGCTCCGCGGCCGCATCAGCGCCCAGCAACAGCACCAGCGCAGTTCTTGGGTGACGCCGGCTGAGATCGTCCAGGGTATCGACGGTATACGAGGGTGCCGGGCGGGCCAGTTCGCTCCGCTCCAGACCGAAATTGGGAGACCCGGTTAGCGCGAGGGATAGCATTGCGGTCCGGTGCTCGGGAGAGCTCCGGTGCTGCCCTCGCTTGAACGGTTGTTCCCGGGCAGGAACGAATTGGAGACTCTCCAAACCCAGCGTCTCCGAGGCAACCTGCCCCACAATCAAATGTCCGTGATGTACGGGATCGAACGACCCGCCGAAAACACCGATCATCCGGCGCTCACGCTGCGGGTTTGGAAGGACAGACCTCGCCGACTTGTGGTGCTCGGGGATGGAATCGTCGGATGTACCCACAGGTCTCCTGCACATCCTCGCGATATCCCAACGCTTTGTACGCCTGAACCAACTTGATCAGTGCCTCGGGAACGACCGTTGCCTTGGGATAGGTAGCCACCACGTCCTTGAGATACAGAATGGCGGAATCGTAGGCCTTCAGGCGGAAGTAAAACATTCCGGCCTTGAACTCCTTGGTGGCAAAGCGCTCGTTGAGCTCCGCGACCCGCAATTGTCCCCGCTTTGCCGCGCTGCTGCCGGGATACCTATTGAGCAACTCCTGATAGGTAGAGAGGGCGGTCTGTCCGTAGGTTGGGTCCAGCTCCGGCCGGCGCCAGAGGTCGGCGTAGACGTCGCCCAGGCGGAGGAGGGCCTCGGGGGCAATCGGGTCGTTGGGCGTTTCGTCCGAAGCCCTGCGGAATTCGCGGGCCGCCTCCAATTGGCGCTTCTGGGCGAAAAGCGCCTCGCCCAGATAGTAGTGCGCCCGCCCCACCCGGGGATCTCCCGGAGAGAACTCCAGATTGACCCGATCGAGCAGCTTCTCGGCGTCTCCCCACTTCCCGTGATGCACCGCCCACTCCGCCCGGCTCCAAAGGGAATCGATCGTCGCCGCACTGGCGCCCGTCGCGGTCACCGGCGCCGGGGCGGCGTTTCCCTTCCCACCCCGCCCGCCGCATCCGGCGAGCAAGAGCAGAGCCCACAGTGAGAGCCTCCTGATCATCGCAGGATGGTACCAGTCGGGGGAACCGAGGTGCGAGCGCGCAGCTCCTCCAGCCGATCTCGCGCCATCTGCATAGTAGAATCGCTCTGCACTGCGTCACCTGTCACCGCCCGGTACGCATCCACCGCGGCTGCGGTATCTCCCAGGCGAGCCTGGGCATCTCCGTATCCCACCAGAGCGCGGCGCCCCACGGGAGTACTGGAATCCACTCTGATGGCAGCAGCAAACCACAGCGCGGCATCCTCGGATTTACCAGCCGCCTCGGCGCGAAGTCCCAGCACCACTGAGCAGCCGGCCACACCATCCTCGGCTCGGGTGCGGACCTCGTTGCTGCGGCTTCGACGGACCGCCGCCTGAAACACCGCGAGCGCCTGATCGCAGCCCGAGGTTTCCTGCAGGGCTGCGGCATAAACTCCAAGCAAAGAGTCTACCGTTTCAGCATCGGGTGCGGCGGCAATGGCAGCGGGCAGGACAGCCACCAGGTCGTTAGCCTGGGCACCGGGACGGCGCACGACTGCGAGAGCATAGCGGCCAATAGATCGGCTCGGTGCGATCATCCCGAGACCGATGACGGCGGTTTCGAGACGTTTCGTATCACCGGCTCGATCGGCGGCGCGGGCGACGGCTTCCAAACCCTCAGCGGCTTCTTCTGCCCGGGTAGGATCTTCGGCGGCAAGCCTGAGGTAGGCGTCCGATGCGACTTCGAGGCTGCCGGTGTGGAGAGCCGCGGCGCCCACTTTGGCCCACACCCGGGCATCAGGATCTTTGGCCACGGCAGCCCGATACTGGGCCAGAGCTACGGCGTAGTTGCCCTCGCCGTAGGCATCATCGGCCTGGCGTTCCTGGTCTCTCCCGCCGCCACACGCCGCCAGAGCATACAACGCCACCGCGCCACCCACCGTCAGCCACCCAGACGTCACTGACCTGCCCGGGTAAGCATCGAGAGGTACGCCTCCACCCGCGCGTTCTCCGGACGGCGTGACAAACAGGACTGCCATACCTCGCGGGCGCCATCCGCATCGCCCGAGAGAAAGTGGGCGAGCCCGAGCGCGGCCTCCGCGTCGATAAAGTTGGGGCGCTCCCGGAGCACCTCTTCCAGCGTATCTCGCGCATCCAGCGGCCGTCCTGCCTCGATCAGTAGCCGAGCCAAACGGTAGCGGAGATCGTGAAAGGCGGGGCCCAGCTCCAGGGCCCGCTCATACTGCTCTATGGCCCGGTTCAGCGCGCCCGCCCCAGCGTATGTCTCGGCCAGATCGGCGTGGCGATTAGCAAGCTGGGCGGCTACCGGCAGCGGCAAGCCATCGGCGGTCTTGTGGTCCACGCTCGACGCAGCGTGGTTGAAGGCTTCCTCCGCCTCATCGGTCCGGCCCAGCTCATTGAGCACCAGTCCGCGATGGATCAGGGCCTCGACGTAATTGGGATTCAGCTCCAGCGCGCGATCCAACTCCTTCAGGGCGCGCTCCGTCTGTCCCAGGAGCGACAGCGAAACTCCGAGGAGATGGTGCACGTCGGCAAATGCCCGGCCGGAATCGACCACGGATTCGAGCAAATGGACGGCGCCGTAATAATCCTGAACCACGAATCGCTCTCGGGCCCGCGCCAACAGGAGATCAGTCTGCCCGGCCATAAGCCTCCCTGAACCATTGAACGAAACGATGAATGCCGTCAGAGAACGCGGTCTTCGGACGATAGCCCAGCACCGCGGTGGATTTCGTGAGATCGGCGGCGGTCTGCTGGACATCGCCCGGCTGCATCGGCCCCCACTCGATTTTCGGTTTGATGCCCAGCGCCGCGGCAATCTCCCTCACCATGGCTTCGGTCGGCACCGACCGATTCCCACCCAGGTTGAAGGTCTCTACCCCCACCGGAGCCGATGCGCTCCACTCCACCGCCGAGACCACACCAGCGATGATATCGTCGCAGTAGGTGTAGTCGCGCGCCTGGGTGCCGTCGCCGAACAAAGTAAGCGGACGGCCCTCCACCATTTTCCTGGTGAAGGCGTGGATCGCCAGGTCGGGCCGTTGGCGAGGGCCGTAGACGGTAAAAAACCGGAGCGACACGGTTTGGAAGCCGTAGATCGGCGCCACCGATTGCAGAAAGAGCTCCCCGGCGCGCTTGGTAGCCGCATAAGGGGAAATGGGTACCACGGCCACCGCGTCCTCGCGGAACGGCACCGGAGTGCTGTCACCGTAGACGGAGGAGGAAGACCCAAAGACAAAGCGGGCCACTCCCGCCTGCCGGGCTGCTTCGACCACGGCAGCGGTCCCGGTGACATTGGTCCGGGCATACCCCACCGGGTCGGCCAGCGAAGGCCGCACCCCCGCCTTGGCCGCGAGATGCACAATGACGGTGTCGGCGGTAAGCAGCGAACGCAGCGCCGTCACGTCGAGCAGATCCAGCTCCCGAAACGTGAAACCGGCCGGGCGCCCGATCTCGGCCAGGTTCCGTTCCTTCATGGCCCGGGGGTAAAACGGGTCGAAGTTATCGATGCCGACGACTTCGTCGCCCTGCCGTGTCAGCGCCTGAACCAGATGCGAACCGATAAACCCCGCCGCCCCGGTAATCAGGACCCGCGTCACCTGCGGCCCCGGCCGATCCCGTGATAGTCGAACCCGAGCGAGGCCATACGGTCCGGATCGTACAGATTGCGCCCGTCAATCAGGAGAGGTCTGCGCACCAGGTTTCGAACCCGATCGAAGTCGGGATTGCGATAGACCAACCACTCCGTCATTACCAGCAGAGCGTCAACCCCGTGGGCAGCGCTGTAGGGATCCGCAGCGTACATGAGCCGGTCGCCGAAGATCAGCCGGGCCGAGTCGGTGGCCTTGGGATCGTGAGTCTGTACCCGGGCTCCGGCGCCCAGCAGACCCTCGATTACCGGGATGGCTGGGCTCTCCCGCATGTCATCGGTCTCGGCCTTGAAGGCAAGGCCCCAGATCCCGACGCTCTTTCCCGTAAGATCCTGCCCCAGATACCGCAGCGTCTTCTGCAGAACGATCTGCTTCTGGCACTCGTTGACGTGCTCGACCGCCTTCAACACGTCGAGCGAAAGACCCAGATCGTCCGAAGTGCGGATCAGCGCCTTGACGTCCTTGGGGAAACAGCTCCCGCCGTACCCCGGCCCTGGGTACAGGAACGCCCTGCCGATCCGCTGGTCCGAGCCGATCCCCAGCCGGACGTGGTTGACGTCGGCGCCGACCAGCTCGCAGAAGAGCGCCATCTGGTTCATGAACGAGATCCGGGTCGCCAGCATTGCATTGGCGGCGTACTTCGTGACCTCCGCCGAGGCGATGTCCATGAAGAGAATGCGGTTTCCCCCCTGCCGGGTGAATGGAGCATACAGCTCTTCCATCACCTCTTTGGCTTCATCGTTGTCCACTCCAATCACCACCCGGTCGGGCTTCATGAAGTCCTCGATTGCCGCACCTTCCTTCAGGAACTCGGGATTGGAGCAGACCGAGAAGGGAATGTCCGTCTCTGCCCGGATGGCGGCTCGAACCTTTTCCGCGGTGCCCACGGGCACAGTCGACTTGGTGACCACGATCTTGGGATCGTTCATGTTCCGGCCCACCGCATGGGCCACGGCCAGGACATGCGTCAGATCGGCGGATCCGTCTTCTCCTGGCGGGGTTCCCACCGCAATGAAGATCACCCGCGAGCTCCGCACCGCCGATCCCAGATCGGTGGTGAAGGTGAGCCGATCCTCCTCCTGATTCCGCTTGACCATGGGCTCGAGACCCGGCTCGTAAATCGGGATCTCGTTGCGCTGCAGCCGGGCGATCTTCTCTGCGTCTACGTCCACACAGGTGACATCGTTTCCGGTCTCGGCCAGACAGGCCCCGGCCACCAGTCCGACGTAGCCGCTTCCGATCACCGCTACATGCATGTCAGGTCTCTTTCGGCAGTGCGTTTCTGGTATCGACGACCAGTCGGGCGCTGCGCTTGATCATGTGGTAGTCCACCGAGCTGTGGTCGGTGACGATCATGACGCAGTCGGCTGCGGCCACGGTCTCGGGTGTAAGCGCCACCGACCGGAACTCGATCCCGTCTTCCCTGAATTTGGGCACGTGGGGATCAGAGTAGGTCACTTGAGCCCCCTGTCCCTTGAGCAGACGGATGATGTCCAACGCCGGGCTCTCCCGGATGTCGTCAATGTTCCGCTTGTAGGCCACCCCGAGCACCAGCACAGACGCCCCTCGCACCGCCTTGCCTTGTCCGTTCAGGGCTTCGGATAGCTTGCGGACCCAAAACTCCGGCATTTCGGTGTTGAGCTCCCCGGCCAGGTCGATGAACCGGGTTTTATAGTTCAGCCCACGCATTTTCCAGGCGAGGTAATGCGGGTCGATCGGTATGCAATGGCCACCCAGCCCGGGCCCGGGCAAGAATTTCATGAACCCGAACGGCTTGGTCGCGGCGGCCTCGATCACCTCCCAGACATTCACCCCCAGCTTGTCGCACACGATGGCCATCTCGTTGACCAGACCGATGTTGACGCTCCGGAACGTGTTCTCCAGCAGCTTGACCAGCTCAGCCGCTTCGGTGGTGGAGACGGGCACCAGGGTGTCGATAGCCGGCTGGTATAGCGCGACGGCAACCTTGCGGCAGTCCTCGGTGATGCCCCCAACCACCTTAGGTGTGTTACGGGTGCCATAGTGTGGATTTCCGGGATCAACCCGCTCGGGGCTGAAGGCCAGGAAAAAGTCGCGGCCCACGACAAGTCCGGTGCTCTCCAGGGCCGGGAGCATGATCTCCCGAGTGGTCCCGGGGTAGGTGGTGCTCTCCAGGATGATCGCGTGGCCCCGCCGAAGCCGCTTCTTTACCGCATCGGTGGCGGCCACGATATAACTCACGTCCGGGTCTTTGAACTTGGAGAGCGGAGTCGGCACGCAGATCGAGATGGCGTCCGGCTCTGAGAGCCGCGACATATCCGTGGTGGCACTGAACCGCTCACACTGCTGCTGCAACTGCTTGTCGGGTACGTCCTTTACGTGAGAACGGCCGGCGTTCAACCCGTCTACCACATCCTGGTTCACGTCGAAGCCCAGCACACGATAGCCGGCCTGGGCCAGCTCCACCGCCAGTGGAAGCCCAACGTAGCCGAGGCCAACGATGCCAAACAGGAGTTGGCGTCGCTCGGCCTTTCCAATCAGGTCCTGGGCAATACTCACGGGGTGTCGCTCACGCGTAGAAAGATTTCACGGCCGCAATCACCGTGTTCTGCTGCTGTTCAGTCAGCTCCGGGTATACCGGCAGAGACAGTACCGAGTCCATGGCGGCCTCCGCAGCAGGCAGACGCCCGGGGCGGTACCCCAGATGCGCAAAGCAGGGCTGGAGGTGGAGTGCAAGTGGATAATAGACGGCGTGACCGATGCCCTGCCGCTTGAGATGAGCCTGCAGCTCATCCCGCTGGGGGACGCGAATGGTGTACTGATGAAAGATGTGGTCGTTGGCCGGATCGATCGCCGGGGGACAGACCGACGGGTGGCCCGTAAACGCCTCGGTGTAGCGGGTCGCATTCCGCTTCCGCGCCTGATTCCACCGCTCGAGATAGGGCAGCTTGGCCAGGAGAACCGCGGCTTGCAGAGTGTCCAGCCGACTGTTGGTCCCCACCTCTTCATGCATGTACTGCCGGGATCCGCCGTGGAGTCGGAGACGCCGCAGCCGTTCGGCCAGCTTATCGTCCTGGGTGACGATCAGCCCCGCGTCCCCCCAGGCCCCCAGGTTCTTGGTGGGGAAAAAGGACAAAGTCCCGACCGTCCCGAGCTCACCAGACATGCGCCATTGTCCGTCGATTTTCCGGCGGGCCCCGATGCTCTGAGCGCCGTCTTCGATTACCGGCAGCCGGTGCCGGGTGGCAATGCGCATGATCGATTCCATCGCCGCCATCTGGCCGAACAGATGGACGACGATAATGGCCCGGGTCTGCGGAGTAATGGCCGCCTCGATTGCTTCCGGACTGATATTCATCGTGGCCGGATCGATGTCCACGAACACCGGAGTACCACCCGCATTGTGAACCGTCCCCGCTGTTGCGAAGAAGGTGAATGGCGTGGTGATCACCTCGTTTCCCGGCTGCAGGTCCAGAGCCTTGAGCGGCAGCAACAAGGCGTCTGTCCCACTGGCGCACGCAATCCCGTGCTTGGTATGGGATAGCCGGGCAATCTCAGCCTCGAGCTGCGGCACCTCGGGACCCATGATGAAGCTCTGCCGCTCGATCACCTCCATCATGGCGGCGAGGACATCGTCTTTGATCTCACGATATTGGGCGACCAGATCGAGGAGGGGTACACTCACGACAGTCCTGGGCCTTTCCCCCGCCCAGCCCGGCTGGAGCGGTCATGTGGAAGCGCCCGATGCTCCAGCCGATCCGGCTGAGCCCGGGCGCGCAGTATCGCGGAACCATAGACAGCTAGAGAAGTTAGCCGGATGGCCTAGGTCGGTCAATCAGCCGTAGCAGGCCGTCGGATTCCTCATAACCGGTCCCACAAGCTGCGCAGGTTGCCCGGCTGTCCCTGAGCTGCAGCCTCACTCCGCAGCGGCACATCCAGCCCACCCGCCGGGCAGGAACGCCAACCATGATGGCGAAGGCCGGAACATCGCTCCTGACCACCGCCCCCGCTCCGATAAAGCTGTATTCGCCCAGGGTTGTTCCGCACAGGATCGTGGCGTTGGCGCCGATCGATGTCCCCCGGCGCACCAGTGTGCTTTGATACTCAGCCTTTCGGGACACGTGGCTCCGCGGATTGACCACGTTGGTAAACACGCAGCTGGGCCCGCAGAACACATCGTCCTCCAGGACCACGCCCTCATAGATCGACACGTTGTTCTGCACCTTCACGTTGTTGCCCAGCCGGGACCGCGGCATCACCACCACGTTCTGGCCCAGGTTGCAGCGTTCGCCGATAACGGCGCCGGGCATGACGTGACAGAAATGCCAGATCTTGGTGTCTTTCCCGATCTGCGCCCCATCATCGATGTAGGAGGACTCGTGGGCAAAGTACTCGGGCATTCACCTCTCACTCTCGTTCAGGTATTCCCCCAGGGTCCCGATGAGCTTTACCTCGGGGTCGAGCCGCACGCTGAACTGCTGCTCCACCGTACGCTGCACATGCTCGATCAATCGGCGAACGTCGGCGGCGGTAGCGCCTCCGGTGTTCACGAAGTAGTTGGCGTGCATCGGTGAAACCTGCGCCCCGCCGATGCTGAACCCTTTGAGTCCGGCTGCCTCGATCAGCTGCCCCGCCGTTTTGGACCCGCCCTCCCGCTTCCAGCTCGGTCCCGACGGGTTCTTGAAGACGCTGCCGCAACAGGGCTGGTTGAACGGCGTGCCCTTCTGCCGCCACTCGAAGAGTTCGGCGACCACTTCCTCCAGGCGGGCCGGCTCTTCGGGCCGCAACTGTACCGTCGTCTCCAGCACGATCCTGCCATCCAGCCCGCTCCGGCGGTAGGTGAAAGGGACGTCACGGCGGGTCATTACGCTGTCATTCCCGTGTCCGTCCACCACCGTGACCTGCTGGACCACCTCGGCCCAATCGCCGCCGTGACAGCCGGCGTTCATGTAAACGCCCCCACCGACGGTGCCGGGCACGCCCACGAAGATATGCAATCCGGCAAAGCCGGCTTCGGCCGTCTTTCGCGCGGCAAGAGGGGCGGGGAGACCCGCGCCAATGGTCCAGCGATCCCGATCCTGTTGTAGCCGGTCCAGGCCCTTTCCCATCCGGATAACCAGAGCGTCGAGTCCTTCGTCCGGCAGCAGGATATTTGAGCCGAGACCCAGCGCGAACCAGGGAGTTCCGGTCTCGCCTGCGAGACGAAGGGCGGCCGCCACGTCTGCCGGGGTCTTTGGCAGCAGCACCGTCGCCGGCCCA
>DATKJJ010000444.1:0-4508 GCA_035543695.1 Gemmatimonadales bacterium
GACGAAGAATTTCGGAAACCGCCACCCCTTCCCACCGATTGTCGAACCGGCTCCAGCGGGTGACGCAGTGCACGTCGGAGGTCACCTCAAGCCGGGGGAGCTCGAGAAACTCCTTCCAGGTCCAGGTCACCGGCTCCTGGACCAGCCCGAAACAGCGAAAGCTCCAGTTGGCGAGATCCAAGCGGGGCGTCTCGCCATAGGTGAGGACCGGCCATTTCCTGGTGAGCACCTGCCCGCGGGGCAGTCGGTCCTGGATAGCCCTTTCCTCCATTGGGAGCTCCGGTTCGGAACTCAGCCAATCTAGTTGACAACCTTTCGGCCTGGCGGCGTGTCAAAACCCCCTGCAGTCAAGAAGCCATCAGCCGAGGAGTAGTATGCTCAGCGGAATTTCCATCCCGCTTGCTTCTATAGTGCTTGCCACCCTGCAGAACCCCATGCCCGCCCAGTCTCGCGACTCGCTTCGTGCCAGTGGCGCGCACGCCCACGCCCGGGAGATCCGTGCTGCCCAGCTGGAGGGTAGCATCGAAATAGACGGGCATCTGAATGAGCCAGCGTGGGCCCGCGCCGAGCCTGCGTCGGGGTTCACCCAGACCGATCCGATCGAAGGGGAGCCGGCCACCGAGAACACCGAGGTGCGAGTGCTGATCGGCGCCGATGCGCTCTATATCGGAGCTCGGCTCTACGATCGCGAGGCGGGACGAGTCAAGGCAGTCCTGGCCCGCCGGGACGACGATGTCGAGTCGGACGAGCTCGACGTCTACCTCGACACCTTCCATGACCATCTGAGCGGGGTCCGGTTTCGGATAACCCCAGGAGGCGCCATTCTGGACGGCATCCTGGGTTCTTCGGCGCAGGGAAGCGATGAAGACGATTCATGGGACCCGGTCTGGGAGAGTGCCGCCCGGGTGGACTCACTCGGCTGGACGGCGGAGCTCCGCATTCCGCTGTCCCAGCTGCGCTACAACTCCACCGCCAATGGCACCTGGGGCATTCAGCTGTATCGCAAGATTCTGCGGAAGGGCGAGGAAGACTGGTTTTCCTTCGTGCCCAAGAGCGAATTCGGCGGAGTCAGTCGCTACGCCCATCTGGTGAACCTGGGAAAGCTGCGGCCGCAGCGGCGGGTGGAGCTGGCGCCGTATCTGCTGGCTCGGGCAGCCTACCAGCCTATGGTACTGGGCGACCCGTTTCGGAGCGGGCACGATTATAACGGCTCGGCCGGGCTCGACCTGAAGTACGGTCTCACCAGCGATCTGACTCTCAGCGCCACGGTGAACCCCGACTTCGGCCAGGTCGAGGTTGACCCTGCGGTGGTGAATCTCAGCGCATTCGAGACCTTTTACCCGGAGAAGCGGCCCTTCTTCGTCGAGGGTGCCGATGTCTTTCGCTTCGGCGGCATCCGAGCCAACAACAGCTTCAACTTTCCAGAGTCCTTCTTCAGCCGTCGGATCGGACGCGAGCCGCAGCGCAACCTCGAAGGCGATGGGGTGAGCTACCTCGACCGACCCAGCGAAACCTCGATCCGGACGGCCGCCAAGCTGACCGGGCGCACCCACTCCGGCTGGTCCCTCGGCGTGCTGGACGCGGTGACCGCGGGCGAGCAGGCGCGCTACGTAGACGACTTGGGAGCGAGGGTGACGGCCCCGGTGGAGCCGTTGACCAACTATTTCGTTGGGCGGGTGCGCAAGGATCTTCGAGAGGGCAATACCACGCTCGGCGTGATCGGCACCGCGGTAAACCGGGATGAAGGGGACGCCGAGCTGATGTCTCTCTTGCGGAGCAGCGCGTACCTGGTCGGTGCCGACTTCACCAACTCCTGGTCCAATCGTGCCTGGTCGCTGGACGGCTCCGTAGGAATCAGCAGGGTTGGCGGCACTCCAGACGCGATTGCTCGAACCCAGCGGTCGAGCGCGCGGTACTTCCAGCGGCCCGATGCCACCAGCTTCCACTACGATTCCACCCGCACTTCGCTGACCGGCTACTCCTATCAGTTGGCTCTGGGAAAGAACAGTGGGCGTCACTGGCAGGGCGGCCTGGTCTATCAGGAGGTCAGTCCCGCCTTCGAGTCGAACGACCTTGGCTTCCAGGCTGATGCCTCATCCCGCGGCATCTCTACCGACCTGGAGTACCATGAGCACCAGCCCGGCAAGGTGTTCCGTAACTATCAGATCTTCCCGTTTACCAACCACCAGTGGAACTTCGACGGCGATCTGATCTTTGGGTCCTACGGGCTCATCTTTGCGGCCCAGCTCAGGAATTTTTGGGACTTCCAGCTGCGCGGCGACTATGCCCCACCGATCTACGATGACCGGCTCACCCGGGGTGGACCGCTCGCTCGACAGCCGCACTCCGGCGACGTGCGGGTGACGGTGAACTCAGACACCCGAAAAACCACCCGATTGACGGCGAACTTTACCCAGTCGTGGACCGCCGCGGACGAGCATCAGACCAAGGCCGACCTGACCCTCGGCATGCGGCCCTCGTCGGCCTTTCACCTGAGCCTGGGCCCTGCGCTCATCCTGAATCGGACTCAGTCACAGTATGTGACCACGGTGCCGGATCCCGTGGCCACCGCGACGTTCGGCTCGCGCTACATATTTGCCACACTCGATCAGCGCGAGCTGTCCATGATTGCCCGGTTGGACTGGACCTTCACTCCGACACTGAGCCTGCAATTCTTCTTTCAGCCGCTCATCTCCGCCGGTGACTTTACCGACCTGAAGGAATTCTCCAGTCCCCGGAGCTACGACTTCTCGATATACGGCCGAGACAAAGGGACCATCACGCCAACCAGCGAAGGAACCGAGATCGATCCGGGCGACGGAGGAGCTTCGTTCACTGTTCCTCCCCAGGATTTCACCATCCGCTCGCTGAGAGCCAACGCGGTTCTGCGCTGGGAGTGGAGCCCCGGGTCGACGCTGTTCCTGGTATGGCAGCAGAATCGGGCGAATGACGACTCGTTCGGAAACCTGCGGCTGAGCCGGGATGTGAACGCGCTCTTCGCCGGCGGCGAGTCACGGAACGTGCTCGCCGTCAAGGCGAGTTACTGGATGAGCTGGTAAGCGCGGCACGGCTCAGTGTGACCGGATGCTCCTGCCCCGCCGCGAGCCCCATCCCTGGAGCAATGGGATTACGGTGGGTACCAGCCGGAGTAACTTGAGACCTATGAGTCCCAAATCCGGAGACATTGCCGGAGCAGAGCCTCCGATCGAGCCGATGCTGGCCAAGCTGGCCGACACCCTGCCGCCGCAAGGCAGCTTTCTGTATGAGCCCAAATGGGATGGCTTCCGCTCGATCGTATTTCGCAGCGAGTCCGACGTGTACATCCAGAGCCGGGACCTGCGGCCGTTCGATCGCTACTTCCCTGAGCTGCACGACAGCCTATTGAAAGAGCTGCCTCCGGGCTGCGTGCTGGACGGAGAGATCGTAATCATGACCCCGCACGGGCTCGACTTCGACCTGCTGCAGCTCAGGCTCCATCCAGCGGCCTCGCGGGTAGCCAAACTGGCAAAGGAGACGCCGGCCTCGTTCGTGGCCTTCGATCTTCTGGCAGTAGACGGGAAGAGTCTGATGGATGCTCCGCAGCAGGAGCGCAGACGCCAGCTCGAGCGTCTCGCGGCGAAGCTGGGCCCTCCGGTCTACCTGACCCCCACGACCACCGACCGGAAGAAAGCGCTTCAATGGCTGGATCAGTTCGAGGGCGCCGGGCTGGATGGCGTCATAGCAAAGCCGGCCGACAGCCGCTACCAGCCGGGCAAGCGGGCCATGCTGAAGATCAAACATGTGCGCACGGCGGACTGCGTGGTGGCGGGGTTCCGCTGGCACAAGACGGGAAAGGGCGTGGTGGGATCCTTGCTGCTGGGTCTCTACGACGACCGAGGCGTCCTGCAACACGTCGGCGTGACCTCGTCATTCACCATGGCCATGCGGCGGCAGCTCGCGACCGAGCTGGCCCCCCTCCAGAAAAACGCCTTCGAGCACCATCCGTGGAAGGACTGGGCCCAGGCAGATGGGAGTGAAACCGACCGCATGCCGGGTGCCCAGAGCCGCTGGAGCGCGGGGAAGAACCTCTCCTGGGAACCACTTCGGATCGAGCGGGTGGCAGAGGTCAAATACGATCACCTGCAAGGCGACCGCTTCCGCCACGCCACCACGTTCCTCCGCTGGAGACCTGATAAAGATCCGAAGGACTGCCGCTACGATCAGCTGGAGGTCACCCGAGCCTACGACTTGGCAAAGGTCTTCTCGTCGGGGTCGAGCGGCTCCTGAACCGGCCGGAGGTCGGGCGGGACGTGCTGCAGGTTAATCCGGATCCGGGTCCAGGTGGTGAATCGTCCACGCATGGCGTCGACCAGCACGTCGGCGGGCTCCAGGTGTGAAGCGGCCTGGGGATGCCGCGCCTTCCAGCGCTCCAGTCCGGCAAGCGCATCTTCCTTCCGCTGGGCCCGGCCAATCTCGATCAAGGGAAACTTCGAAGTTCGCCGCTTGGAGGGCTGCACCCGGGCCGGCTC
>DATKJJ010000445.1:0-3221 GCA_035543695.1 Gemmatimonadales bacterium
CTCGGTGTGCTTTGCCCTCCTGGACGGGACGATTCTGGCCGGATTCGGAAGGGCCGTGTCGGACCTGGCCACGTACGCCTACTGGACCGACGTGGTAATCCTGTCCAGCTACCGGGGCCGCGGCCTGGGTCGCTGGCTGTCCGAGTGCATGCTGGCCCATCCGGATCTTCAGGGTCTTCGTCGTGTCGCCCTGCTGACGCGAGACGCTGCCGGGCTGTACCGCGGGATCGGATTCACCGAAGGCCCGGGCTCGCTGGTCTACATGGAGCGCCGCCCGTGATGCTGCGCTGGGTCCTGGCCTCACTTCACCTGCTGGCGCTGGGCATCGGGCTGGGAGCCGTGTGGGCCCGGGGCCGAGGGTTGGGTCGCGAGCTCGATCCTAGCGGGCTCAAGCAGGTCTTCGCGGCCGACGCCTGGTGGGGCGGGGCGGCAGGGCTCTGGATCGGCACCGGGATATGGCGGCTCCTGGGGGGACTGGAAAAGAGCACCAGCTACTACCTCCAGAACCATGTATTCCTCACCAAGATGGGGCTGTTGGTCCTGATCCTGGTCCTGGAAATCCGGCCCATGATGACGCTCATGCGGTGGCGCCGGGCAGCCGCAACGGGCCAAACGGTGGACACCGCTGCCGCGGGCTCTCTGGCCACCATCAGCTACGTTCAGGTCGCGCTTGTCGTCCTCATGGTGTTCGCGGCAACAGGCATGGCGCGCGGCATCGGTGCTCCCCACCCCTGACGCGCTTTCCCGGATCCGTTCGAGGCTTCGATGCCGGCATATGTAGTGGTGGACATCACGGTGCGAGACAAAGCTGAGTACGAGCGGTACAAGGGTCCGGCCGCAGCGGCGGTGGCGGCGTACGGCGGCCGCTACCTGGTCCGCGGGGGCAACGTCCAGGTCCTGGAAGGCTCATGGCTGCCGCCCAGGTTCGTGATCCTGGAATTTCCCACGGCGGAGGCCGGACGCGCCTGGTGGGCGTCATCGGAGTACGCGCCCGCCAAGGCTTTGCGGCAGACCTGTGCCGATACCAATATGATTCTGGTAGAAGGAACCAGTCCCTGAGCCGTTTTCATCATTCGGAGGCATGATGTCCAAGCGTGAGGACGCCAGGATCGCCCGGCTGGCCAAGAAGAACGCCGAGAAGGTGGTGCCACCCAAGCGCGATCGCGCTGTTCAGTTCGATCCCACTCTCCGGCAACGCCCGGCCGAGGAGGAGCCCGAGACCGAGCGCCTGTTCAAGGAAATGAAACGCCGGGAATTTTGAGCCGCAGCATGGCCCGCTCTCCCTCGCGGCCCAAGATCGCAGCAATCGTTGTTTCCCTCCTCCTGCTTGCTGGGGCCCTCCTTCTGATCGGTACCGCGATTCACCACATCGCTCCCCAGGCGAGGGGGATCCTCGCGCCGAGGGGAGAGACGTCCATCAGCCAGAGCGTGGTGGTCGAGCAAATGCGGGCGGTCGCCAAACTGGTCTCCAGCGAAACCGGTGTGAGGGACGTCGTGGTGTACCAGAACCGCCGGCTGGGCTCAACCAAGCGCTCCCTGGTGGTGGTGACCGGCAAGGTGCTCGCGGGAATTGACCTGGATCAAGGCACGCAGATCGACATCGATCGCGAAGCCCATCAGGTCCGTATCGGGTTGCCTCGCGCCCGGGTCCTCGGGGTAGAGATCACCCAGCTTCGCACCTACGACGAGCGCAATGGACTGTGGAATCCCTTCCGGCCGGAAGACAGGGATACCATCTATCAGTTGGCCAGGGATCAGCTGTCTCACTCGGCGGCAGAACTGGGAGTGACCGCACATGCCGAGGAGAGTGCCCGGCGGATGTTGGCCGCGTTGATTCACCCCGAGGGATACACGGTGCAGGTCACATTTGGGGGCAAACCTGCCGATTCAGCCGGAAAAACTGCCGAGCAGCCTAGTAACTGAGCACTGCGCAGGCTCGGCGGAAGGGGGAGTCATGGAACAGGTCACGCTGGAGTTTCAGGGAAAACAGATCACGGCCACCCTCAACCGGGGAGAAACCCTGTCGGGGGAGGCGCTGGGACGGTCCGAGCCACCCATGTGGTATGTAACGATTTCGGGTACGGCTCTGACGAAGCTTCCGGCCTCCCCATCCGACGGCGAGGCCGAGGTAAGACGCAAGGTCCTCGCCTGGCTGGAAGCTCATCCCGATATGCTCGATCGCGATCAAATCGTGCTCGGCGGAGGCTGAAACCGATTAGATTACGGCCGCCCGGCCCTTCAGCCTGGCCTGGTGGCTCAGAGGGGCCACCCGCATTGCGCCACGCATCTACCCTACGAGCACTCTCTTGAGCAGCCATAAGGTCGAGCAGCGACGACTCTATCACCGCGGTCGTGAATTTCACTTCGTCTCCTATGACGCGCAGATCGCCAACGAGCGACGGGGTCAAGCTGCGGTCCCGCCCATGTGGTATCTGATGATCGAAGGGAAGCGTCGTCCGGTATTGCCCCACACCCCGGGTCAGGAGCTGGTCGAGCTCGATGATGCCCTGCTCAAGTGGGTCGATGAGCAGGTCTATGGCCTGGTACCGGTAGCCTCCTCCCGACAGCGACTCAAGTCTTAGAATCGATGGCTCCTGCGTTCGATCCGCTCGATCCCCGCAGCGCGGAGTTCTGGCTCCGGCTCGGCACCTCGGTGCTCTGCGGCGGAATCGTGGGTTTGGAGCGGCAGCTCCGGGGTAAGCCCGCAGGAATTCGAACCAGCATTCTCCTCTGCATGGGAACCCAGCTGTTTGTCACCCTGGGGTCCTCGTTCGTCGGCGAAAGGGTAGACCCGACCCGGGTATTGGCGCAGGTGGTAACCGGCATCGGCTTCGTGGGCGGCGGGGTGATCCTGGCCCGGGAGGGCGCAATCATCGGGGTGACATCGGCCGCGGTCATCTGGGTCCTTGCCGCCCTGGGATCGCTGATCGGGCTCGGTCATTTGCTGGCCTCGATCATTCTGACCCTGGTCACCGTCGGGCTGCTCATCGGGGTTGAGCTGCTGGAGTCCGTGTTTCGTCGGCTGCGTGAGGGCGCAACCGAACGAGAGTTGGAGCGGATCGATCTGAACGAATGAAACCCAATGAATGAGGTGGCGGTCCTGCTGGGAGCTGCCGTGGCTGCGGTCCTGGAGCGCGATCTCGCGGCGCTGCAGCGGGAGGTCGAAGCCTATCCCGACGAGGCTGATCTCTGGCGTCTGGTTCCCGGGCTGCCCAACTCCG
>DATKJJ010000446.1:0-2513 GCA_035543695.1 Gemmatimonadales bacterium
TCGGCCGGCCGTGCGGGGATGGGAGAGGCGCTTCGACTGGTGGCCTCGCTGCCGGCCGCCCGGCTGGGCGTGTCCGCCATGGCGATCGGGCACGTGGTGATGGTCGGGGTGATGACGATGACGCCGGTGCACATCCGGGGAACGGGCCACGCCACCGAGCAAACCCTGAGAATCGTGGGATTGGTGCTCAGCTTTCACATCGCCGGCATGTTCGCTTTCGCGCCGGTGGTCGGGTGGCTGACCGATCGGATCGGCCGCCGGCCGGTGATCTTCACCGGCATCGCCATATTGCTCACCGCGTGCGCGGTGGCTGGAACCGCAGGCCACGATCCCGTCCAGCTGGCCGGCGGATTGATGCTGCTGGGTCTGGGCTGGTCGGCGACGATGGTGGCTGGATCTACATTGCTGAGCGATGCCGTGTCGGGGGAGATGCGAGCCTCGGCCCAGGGGCTTTCGGATCTGATGATGGGGCTTGCCGGCGCGACCGCAGGCGCGCTTTCCGGTGTGGTGGTGGAGGCCTGGAGTTATCCCACCCTGACGCTGCTGGCAGCCCTGGCCACGGCGCCCCTCATCGTTCTCGTCTCGCTCCAGCCCAAACCCGGTAAGCAGTTGTCGCCTGGTGACTAAGGACTGCCGGCTGTCGCTCGCGGCTGGTGACCCAGCGACCCCCGACTGATTGTGACATTACACGTTCCCATTCGCGACAAAATGAGGTTGCCTCCTCCCGTACCCTTTTCTATACTGGCCGCAGTCACTCATACCAGGCAGGAGGAAACATGGCCAAGAGCACGCAAGCGATTCCCAAGGGGTACCATACCGTGACGCCCAGCCTCATGGTGGCCGGGGCGGCGAGAGCCATCGACTTCTACAAGAAGGCCTTAGGAGCCCAGGAGCTGAGCCGGTTTGCCGGTCCGGACGGCAAGATCATGCACGCGGAGATCAAGATCGGCGACTCGGTAATCATGCTCGGTGACGAGATGCCGGATCACGGCGGCAAGGGCCCCAAGTCGCTGGGCGGCACGCCGGTAGGCTTCTTCGTGTACCGGGACAACGTAGATGCGGCCTGGAAGCAGGCGATCCAAGCCGGCGGCAAAGAGGTCATGCCGCTGATCGATCAGTTCTGGGGCGATCGCGCTGGGTGCTTCGAGGACCCGTTCGGGCACAAGTGGTGGTTGGCCCAGCGGATTCAGGAGCTGTCCCCGGAGGAGCTGAAACAGGCGGCCGACCAGTTCTTCTCTCAGATGCAGCCCAGCTAAACTGATTGGGCAAAGCATAAGCGGACCTCACTCAGTGGGGTCCGCTTTTGCTTGTCAGGCCACTTTACGTTCCGCTTCCGGCGGTTGCGCGGAGGAGTCTCCCGCCAGCCAGACGTGCTCCAGGCGATGGCTCAGCGCATCGGCCAGGAGCTTGAGCAGCACCATCACCACCGCAAACGAGGTCGCGCTGCCCAGACCAGGCACCATGCGGGTGATCACGATCCCCGCCAGCAGTACTGCACCTACCAGTGACATCCTAGCGTAAGGCCAGAACATCAGACTGCCGACCGAGACCCGGTCGTATTCTCGATCCAACAGAAAATTCTTGATGAACGAGATTCCGTGGCTCAAGCAGAGCAAGGCGCTGGCGGTCAGCAGGCCGGGGCCCGCAGCGTGGAGCGCGCGGTGGATGCTGATGCCGCCGGTTTCTGCTGCGGGCGCGAGCATCGCGGGAAGCAGCAGCACGAAAAGCCCGATACCCAGGGCGAAGCCGCCGAACTTGAAGATGAAAAAGCCGATGGCGAACAGGGTGAAGAGCAGCCGGTTCAATCTGCTGCCCAGGTCCACCCATCGCGCTGCCCAGCTGCCCAGGGGCTCGGCGCCGAAGACCCCAACCACCAGCATCCGGAGCACGTTGTAGGCGCCGAGAACGGCAACTTCGGTCCAGAAGATGAGGAGGGTTTGGGAGTAGCCCCACTCATGCCGCGCCGCTTGCAGCGCCACGAACAGGTTGGCGAGGACGAGAGCGGCGAGCCCGATCCGGCTCACCGGTTCGGGACGTTTCGAAGGATTGCGCTGAGGAAGAGAGACGACCGAGCCCATGACTGCGGGCGAGGCAACCGCTATGCCAACCGCGGTTGCCCCATAAGCTCATGCTCCCTCACCGGATAAGGGAGGATTACGGAAGGCGGCGGGCAGCCGGTCGAGGGGCGGGTCGCGAGGGATCTGGCTGTTCGCGGGCGTGGGTTCCCTTCGGCGTGATGTTGCGGTTGGTGCGGAACACATTCTCCGGGTCCCACCTAGCCTTCACCTCGGCCAGCCGGCGCAGACTCGGACCCAGCGCGGCCTCGATCCGATCGGGTCCCTCGTCCTGAGTCAGGAAGTTGATGTAGGTCCCGCCGGTGGAGAACGACTTCATGTCGTTCCACGCGGTGCGGGCCCAGTCGATGTTGGCCTCGTCCTGACCCGGCTGCTCCCAGGAAGCGGTGATGTTGAGAGTGTACCGCGCGTCCCGATTGCCCACCGGCGTGTGCTCCT
>DATKJJ010000447.1:0-3383 GCA_035543695.1 Gemmatimonadales bacterium
AGCGAGAGAGCGGCGATACCGATCCGTCCGGCGTCGAGCGTCTTCAGAAAGTTGATGAAACCATAGCCTGGTTTACCCAGCAGGTTCTCCTTGGGCACCACGGCGTCCTCGAACACCAGCTCGCGAGTGTCGCTGGCGCGCCAACCCATCTTCTCCTGCTTCTTGCCAGCGCGCACTCCGCGAGTCTTCGGCAGGTCGGGCGCGTGTCCTATCCCCAGCTTCCCACATTTGTCGAGGTCAACCGTGTCCTTGGTGACGATGAAGCTGGTGATCCCCTTGTTTCCATTGCCCGGCTCGGTGCGCGCCGTGGCTACGAAGACCTCGCCCACGCCGGCATGGGTGATGAAAATCTTGGAGCCGTTGATGACATAGTGGTCGCCCCGATCGACCGCAGTGGTGGCGGTGCTACCGGCATCGCTGCCAGCGCCCGGCTCGGTGAGGCCGAACCCGCCCAGCACCTGGCCCGACGCGAGCAGAGGCACGTACCGTCGCTTCTGCTCCTCGGTGCCGAACTCGACGATGGGAGAGGTGCCCAGGTTGGTATGCGCGCTGATGGTGAGGGCGTGGCTCGCGTCCACCTTGGCCATCTCATGGATGGTGATGTAGTAGGAAAGCTGGTCCATCCCGGCACCGCCGAGCTCTTCGCCCCAGGGCACACCTAGCAGGCCGAGCTCACCCATTGCCTTGATGTTTTCCCAGGGGAACGTGGACGTGCGATCGAGCTCGGCGGCCACAGGAGCGATATGGGTCCGGGAGAAGTCGCGAACCATCTCGCGAACGTGATGGTGCTGCTCGGTGAAATAGAGAGAGTCGTCCATGGGTGCTAGAGAACCTCGAACCGGGGTTTGCTCACCTGCCGAATCGAATGCCGAGGGTCAGCGGAATGAAGTGGCTGTCATCGGCATCGGTGAATACGGTGTGGTACCGGCCCTCAAGGTACAGAACAATCCGGCTTACGGTGTAGTTCAGTCCCAGGCCGGCGTTGAGGCCGAAATCAGTTGAGGAATCATCGCCGAAGAGGCTGGCATCGTCGCCGATTCCCTTCGAGTTGTATACTCCTCCCCCGCCGATCACATAAGGATTGAAGCGGGAGGCCTCCGAGCCTGCCCGCTTGAATCGGTAGACCAGATTGGCGGTCCCGTAGATCCAGCGTTGCTTGACGTCAAAACCTTCGACATCGAACCCGAATTCACTGTAGGTGCCGTCGATCAGCACGCCCAGCCGGCTGTCCTGTCGCCCGAAGTTGAGCGAACCCGTGGCGTGCCAACCGACATTGGCGAGCTCACTGAACTTTCCGGTGGGGAGGGACGCACCCCCGCCCAGGGCGAACCGGTTGCCCTGGGCGCAGAGCGAGGGAGTCACAAACAACGCTGCGACCAAGAATGCTCCGACTCCGCAGACGCGAAGTGGCTTTGATCTATCCACAGTCAGCACTCCTCATTTCCGGTGTTCTCGGCTCGGGCTCTCCGGCCCCATTGCCGTAACCGCAGTATAGTCCTCGCGCCCCGGAGCAGACAGGGCGGACGGACCTCGATACTGACATGGCGCCTTCTCTGAGGAGAGCATCAGAGAAATGCCGGATTCTGGATCGGAGTCAAGCAATCGGCCTGAACTCCGACCCGGTGATTTCCAGCAGGCTGTCGCCGAACTTTGCCAGCGCTCGAGGCCCGACCCCGTGGACCTTTGCCAGCTCGAGACGGGTACAGGGCCGTTGGGTAGCGATACTGCTCAGTGCCGAATCCGGCAGCACGGTATAGGCCGGCACTCCCATGTCGCGAGCCACTCCGGCGCGCCATTGCTGCAACACGGAGATCAGCGGATGGTGACTGAGTAACGGTTTCTCAGACTTGCCGGCGAGGGCCCCGAGTATTGCGCCGCTGAGGCGGGCAGCGAGAGCCGGACCCACTCCCGGCACATCGGCCAGCGCTGCCGCTGTTGCCGGCGGATTCCGGGCCAACGCCAGCAGTACCTCCGGCTCGAGCGGGCAGCCGCCCCACGGAGTTTTGCTCTGGACCAGAGCAGACCGAAGCCGCCTCAGCCGAGCCGAGACGTCTCGATGTTCTGGGGCGAATCTGGCTCTGGTGCCGCAACAATCGCACCCGCTGCAGCGAGCCAGCCGCTCACCGAAGTAACCCACCAGCCGCGCCCGCCGGCAGCGGGTCTCATGAGCATATTCAGCCACCGCTTGAATCCGAGCCTCTGCCTTGCGGCGCCGGTCTGAAACCGGTCTCCAATCCACCGGACCACGCTCCGGCCGAAGCTCCCGTCTGAGCCGCTCCGCCGACTGAAGCACGTTTTCCGGAACGCCGCTCACTCGGCCGGCCTTGCTCCAGATTTTTTCCAGCTCGGGTCGGGGTGGGAACGTGACATCCAGCTGGCGCCGGTGGAGGACCGCGTCGGTTGGCCGCCAGAGCAGGACGCAGCGAGCAAACCCTCCATCCCTCCCTGCCCTGCCGGCCTCCTGATAGTAGGCCTCCGGCGTGGCCGGGGGCGCCCAATGCACCACCAGCCGCACGTTGGGTTTATCGATGCCCATGCCGAAGGCGCAGGTGGCGACGATAACGTCAACCCGGTCCTGCAGGAAATCATCCAGGGTAACCCGACGCAGCAACTTGCTCAGCCCCGCGTGATAGGGAGCGGCCCGGTGCCCCGCTTCGCCCAAGGCGCGGGCAATTGCCTCCGTGCTCCCCCTGGTGGGGGCGTACACGATGGCCATGACGTCATCTCCCTGGAGAAGGCGAAGAAGCGCCGCGAGGCGCTCCCGCTCGCTCTCCACCCGCACGGCCCCGAACCACAGGTTGGCCCGATCGAACGAGCCCAGATGCAGCGCGTAGCCTTCACGAAGCCGGAGACTCCGGGCAATCTCAGCTCGGACCCCGGGCGTGGCGCTGCCGGTCAACGCGATCGTTTGCGGCGTTCCCAACCGGTAGCGCACCCGAGCAAGCCTCCGATAACTCGGCCGGAAATCGTGGCCCCACTCTGCAATGCAATGGGCCTCGTCGATGACCAAGAGCCGGGGACGAATGCCTGCGGCCTGCAGCTCCAGACTGAGGCTCTCCAGCCTTTCGGGGGAGACATAGAGCAGACGCACCGATCCGTCCTTGATGGAGGAGCGGACCCGGCTCTGCTCCTCCTTTCCCAGCGAGCTATTGAGGCAGGCCGCGGGTATACCGCGCGCGACGGCGGCTTCGATCTGGTCCTGCATCAGCGAGATCAGCGGCGAGACGACGATGCTCAGGCCACCGAGCACCATGGCGGGCACCTGAAAGCAGATGGACTTTCCCCCGCCGGTGGGGAGAACGGCGAGAGTGTCCTTCCCGTTCAGAATGGAGTGGATGACGGGTGTTTGAGCCGGCCTGAAGTTGGGATAGCCGAAGTGATGC
>DATKJJ010000448.1:0-4565 GCA_035543695.1 Gemmatimonadales bacterium
GCATTCGACGGGCAAGCTCAGCCGGAGGGGGAAAGACCCGGGTCGACTCTGGAAGCCAGCTATAGGCAGTCGTATGTTTTGAAATCACGCGACCGATCAGGGGCAAGACCCGGCGAAAGTAGAATTGAAAAGCCTCCCGGAACAGCGGCTGCGTAGGTGTCGCCATCTCCAGCACAACCAGCCGGGCCCCGGATTTGAGTACGCGCGCTGCTTCGGCCAGTCCGCTATCGAGATCCACCAGGTTACGGACACCCCAGCCGACCATGGCACCATCGAACGTGTGCTCGGGAAAAGGAAGATCGAGGGCATCGGAGGTGACGGGTACCAGCCGGGGCGCCTTCTTCCGGCCCAGCTGCAGCATCTGAGCTACGAAATCCGCGCCGACGATGCTGCCACGGAATCCGGGCGCCCGGGCAAGGGTGGCGCCGAAGTCCAGCGTGCCGGCGCAGAGGTCGAGATAGATTCCCTCCGGAGCCCGCTCCCACCCCAATCGCTTTATCGCCCGGCGGCGCCAGCCCTGATCGAAGTGAAAGCTGATGATCCGATTGAGCCGATCGTAGGTGGGAGCGATGGCGGTGAACATCGTGCGGACGTACGCCCGTTTTTCCGGACCGCCTGAAACGGGTAACTGACGATCCGAGGCTAACATAGGCGCTGAATGTAGTCTTCGGGCAAGCCCCTTGGCAAGCGGAATCACGAGTGGCCGGCCCTCGAACTGAGTGGGGCGGGCTCACCGACCAGGAGGTGGTGCTCCGGGCCCGCTCGGGCCAGGAGAGCGCTTACCGCGAGCTGATCCGACGCTACGAGCGCCCCATCTTTGCCCTGTTGTTTCGGATGGTTCGCGACCGCGAGCTGGCCGAAGACCTGTCGCAGGAGACCTTCGTCAAGGCGCTCAACGCCATCGAATCCTATCGTCCCGAGTTCAAGTTTTCCTCCTGGATCTTCAAGATCGCGAACAACGCGGCAATCGATCACCTGCGTCGGCGCGAGCTGGACACGCTCTCGCTGGATGGGTCACCTCATGCCGAGACCCCTGAGGCCATGCAGGCGACGGCATTGCAGATCGGCGCCCGGCAGGAGACACCGCTCGACACGGTTGAAGCCAAAGAGCTGGGGAGCGCGATCGAGGCGGCCATCGGCTCCCTCCGGCCCGAGTACCGCTCCTGTATTCTGCTGCGCCACGTCGAGGGCCGGGCCTACGAGGAGATCGCCGAGATCCTGAACCTGCCGCTCGGCACGGTCAAGACGTATATCCACCGGGCTCGCAATGAACTGCGGCTCTCGCTGGCACATCTCAAAGAATGAAACCTTCATTTCTCCCTCAACGTAGGAGGGTCCACTTATGACCCGCTCTCCCGGATCGCATCTCTCCGCCGACGAGATCGACGCCTGCCTGATCGGAGTGCCCACTCCCGAAATCCAGCGGCACCTGGATCAGTGTTCCCAGTGCCTCGAGCAGGTCAAGATCGATCGGGAGATCGCCGAGCAGGTGGCGGCCCTGCCGCTGATCAGTCCGGCTGCAGGCTTTGCCGACCGGGTCATGGCCCGAGTGGTCGTCCCGGATCCTTTCGCTATCCGCTCACTCCAAGCCACTCGCCGCCGCCTCTTCTCCACCCCAAAATCCTTTGCCGCTGCCGCCGGGTTTGCCCTGTTGCTCATGGGCTCGATGGTCGGGAGCGTGGTCTGGTCGCTGGGGCATCAGGAGACGCTCGCCGCGCTGGGCTCGTGGCTCTTTGCCCAGGGCGGACAAGCGGTATGGCTTGGAGTCCAGGGTCTGGCGTCCAACCTGCTGGAGCAACCCTGGTACGGCGGACTCAAATCGCTGGCGGACAATCCGGGACGGTTGGCCCTGTTCTCGGCCCTGGGGTCGTTTGCCTACCTGAGCGGGTTGATCGCGTTGCGTCGCCTCCTGGCCGCCCCGACCCAGCAGGTGGCCCATGTCGGCCTCTAGGCGCTTTCTCGGGATCCTCGCGCTACTGAGCGTTGCCGGGGGTCACCAGCTCCGCGCTGAAATACCGGTGGATGGGATCACCAGTCGCGCGGCCGACCTGGTCGATCATATGCGCGGTCTGATCACCGGGTTCACCAGGCCCCAACGGGTGCGTCAGGCTCAGGCGCGGGTTCGCCCTCAGGAGATCGCCACCGGTGGAACCACGGTGGATCTCAGCCATCTCAGTCAGCCAACCCTGATCGAAGATCGGCTCAGTTCCGCACTGCACCAGTCCAGCGGTGAGCTCAGGATCACCATTCCCGGCGGGGCAGCCCGTCGGGGTGACTTCAGCCTGGGCTCAACCGAAACTCGAACCGGCCACCTTCTGGTGTTGGACGGAAACGCCGATATCTACGGGCATTTGAACGGAAATCTGGTGACGGTCAGAGGGGATGTCGTAGTTCACCCCGGCGGCGTGGTGGGTGGTGATGTGCTGACGCTGGGAGGACGAGTTCGAGACGAGGGCGGCGAAATCGGCGGTGAGGTCCGGACCCTCAGGTCCACTGCCCTCCTGTCTCCCGCCTCTCGGCCCGAGCCTGAGCCGCTGAGCGCTTGGCAGAGTGTGCTGCGCCGGACTGCCGGCGTGCTCGGTGTCTTCCTGTCGCTGACGCTGCTGGGATTTGGCTTGGTCCTCTTCGGGCGACAGAATCTGGAAATTGTGTCCGACACGGTTTCGCACTCTTTCGGTCGCGCCTTCGTTACCGGCCTTTTAGGGCAAATCCTGCTGCTCCCTACCTTCGGCATGCTCGTCGTTGGGCTGATTCTCAGCGTGGCCGGCATCCTGCTGCTGCCCTTTGCGGTCGTCGTTTTTGCCCTGCTGATAGTGATCGGAGTGGTTGGCGGGTACCTGGCAGTCGCCCATGCCATGGGGGAGACCTACACCCGGCGGCGGATGGCTCTGGGTACTCTCGTTGGTTCTCCCAACAGCTACCGGTATCTGCTGGTTGGACTGGTAGCCCTGAGCAGTCTGTGGGTAGCCTGGGCACTTTTCGGGTGGGTGCCGGTAGCGGGAACTATCGTGTGGGGCGCCGCCTTCTTCGCCAGCTGGCTCCTGGGCACCGCTGGATTCGGGGCGGCACTGCTCAGCCGAGCCGGCATCAAGGAGAATTTCGCCGGGCGACTGCTGCCGCCAGAAGCCCTGACCGACGAGTACCTGTGGGCTACGCCCCAATTCGGGGTGCCCGCGGGCCGAAAGCCGGGAACCCGGACGCCCTCGCGTGGGCTGTAGGATGCGGCGGAGCACAGCGGCGCTGCCCCTGATGCTCTGGGCAGGCCTGGTTCAGGCTCAGACCATGCGCCCGTTCGAGACCTTCCGGCAGAACCATGGGGATACCCGGCTGGGCGCACGGGTCGAGTACGCTGCAGGCAACCTGCGACTGGTGCCCGGCCAGCCGGACGAGCTCTATCGAATGGAGCTCTCCTACGACGAAGACCGCTACGTTCCAGTCAGCGACTTCAACAACCAGACCGGGGCCGTGTTGCTGGGTCTCAAGCCGGCAGGCGAGGGTGGTGTGCGGGTGGTTTCCCGCAGTCAGCTGAGCCAGCAGGCCACCGTGGCGCTCTCTCCCGCCGTCGACCTCAACCTGGACCTGACCCTGGGAGCGGTGAACGCCGATGTGGAGCTCGGAGGTCTCCGGATCAACAATCTTCATGTGAAAGCCGGGGCCAGCAGGACCATACTGCGCTTTTCCCAGCCCAACGCTGTGCGTTGCGAGCTGGCAGCGATCAGTGCTGGTGCAGCCGAGGTGTCGGTGATGGGACTGGGCAACAGTCGGTGCGATGAAGTCGAGTTCGAAGGCGGGATGGGACGCGTTCTGCTCGATTTCGCCGGCCAATGGACCTCGAGCTCCCGGGTCGAGGTCAAGATGGCCATGGGAGAGCTCACCCTGCGGCTTCCCCGGCGGATCGGGCTGCAGATTACGATGGACCGGTTTCTCTCGAGCTTTGAGCCGGCCGGGTTGACCCGGCGAGGAAATACGTTTCAATCGGCCAACTACCAGAGCAGCACGCGGCATCTCGATCTGGACCTCACCACGGCCATGGGTGGGGTGAATGTGGAGTGGGTGGACTAGATTGGATCCATGTCGCCGCTGGAAACCCTCGGCTTTGCGCTCGGCACCTCGTTCGCTTCGGGGCTGAACCTCTACGCCACGGTAGCCGCTGCGGGATTGTTCCAGCGATTCGGAATCATCCAACTTCCCGATAGCCTGCACGTACTCGCGAGTCCCTTCGTTCTGGGGATCGCAATTCTGCTCTTCGTCATTGAATTCGTCGCAGACAAGATCCCGTACGTCGACAGCGCGTGGGATGCCGTCCACACTTTCATCCGTCCCCCGGCGGCGGCCCTCATCTCCTACAGCGCCTTCGGCCAGGTTCCTGAGGAATGGAAGATTACGGCGGCGCTGCTGGCGGGCGGAGTGGCGCTCACCTCTCACGGCGCCAAGGCTACGACCCGCGCCGCCGCCAATACCAGCCCGGAACCGATCAGCAACTGGACGCTCAGCACTCTGGAGGATGGACTGGCGGTGTTTCTGGCGTGGATGGCCGCGGCGCACCCCATCCTGACGGCCGCGGT
>DATKJJ010000449.1:0-2343 GCA_035543695.1 Gemmatimonadales bacterium
CTCGGCTCCGTGCCCGGCTTCAAGCGTGACGAAGCCTTCAGCCTGCAAGGTACGACATACCAACTCACGCAGGCCTTGCTCGTCGTCGACTACAAGAACCACTCGCCTGGGCTCAGTAGTGGTGTCAGGTCCTGCCACAGCCTCGCCGCATGCAGATTGATTGGGTAGCGGTAAGCATGCCGCAAGTTACCACCAGCCATAGTAATTGCCAGGGGGTGAGGCGGAGGGCGAGGACAGGGGGAAACGAATCCCCCCGTCCTCCGGGAATACCTAGACCGTTCGACGGCCCGAGATGAAGTTGATCAGGAATACGACCAGCGCGATCACCAGTAACAGGTGAATCAGGCCGCCCGCAACATGAAAGACTCCCCAACCCAGGAGCCAGGCGACCAGCAGGATGACTGCAAGCCATACCAGCATGGGATTTCCTCCGCTAAGGTGATCTGCACCATCAGACTGGGCTCAACATAACAACCGCCGGATACCCGGTCTGTGAGCGCATTCACATTCGGTCCCAAAGTTCTTGTAGCAGTTGGGTATCCACGTCACAGCCCTGAGCGCTCCAGCCCGGCAGGTTGCCTGATGGTCATATCGGGCTCGAGCGAGCATACCTCCCAAATGAGTGCCAGCATGGCGCACGATCGTTATCAACAGCTCTTCGAGTCCACGGTCGATTACGCCGTCTTTCATCTCAGCCTCGATGGCACGGTGGAGACCTGGAATCCCGGCGCCCAGCGGATTTTCCTGTATGAACCGGGCGAGATCATTGGGCGCTCCGGCACCGTTCTGTTCACGCCCGAGGACAACCTCCAGGGCGTTCCGGAACATGAGCTCAGGTTCGCGATCCAATCGGGTCGGGCCGAGGACTCCCGCTGGCATATCCGAAAGGATGGCTCCCGGTTCTGGGCCAACGGGGTCATGGTGGGCCTCCGCGACGAAGCAGGCACGGTAACGGGAGTAGCCAAGATCGTCCGAGACGACACCGAGCTGAAGCGCTCCGAGGAGCTGCTGCAGTACCAGCTCAATCTGGCCGATGCCATCGCCAGCAATGCCGCTGAAGGGTTGATGCTGGTGGACAAAGAGGGCCGGCTGACGTTTATCAATCCCAGTGCCCAGAGCATGTTCGGCTGGTCAAAGGGTGAGCTGGAAGGCGAGCTGCTGCACGACAGGCTCCGGTGCCGGGCGACTGACGGCAACTGGTTGTCCAGTGAAGAATGCCCCCACATGAAGGTGCTGAGCACGGGAGAGACTCTGCGGAGTGAAGAAGACTTCTTCCTCCACAAGGACGGCAGGCTCATCCCGATCAGCGCCTCCGTCGCGCCGATCCCTTCGGACAGCACGATCAGCGGTGCGGTTCTGGTGGTCCGGGACCTGACCGACCAGAAGTCGAGCGAAGCCGCTCAACGAGAGAACGAGGCGGCGTTGCAGCAGTCCCAGAAGCTGGAGAGCATTGGGGTCCTCGCCGGCGGTATAGCCCACGACTTCAACAATCTGCTCACTGGAATCATGGGGAACGCCGGGCTGGCGCGCCGAGCCCTCAACACCGGGAAGACCGAACAGGCCGCTTCACTCATGGGCGACGTGCTCTCCGCCAGTCAGAGAGCGGCGGACCTCACCCGGCAGCTTCTGGCCTATGCCGGCAAGGGCCGGTTCGTCATCGCTTCAGTGGACCTGGGCAAGCTCGTGAGCGAAGTGAGCACGCTGATCCGGGCTTCCATCTCCAAGAAGATCACCCTGGTGATCGACGTGCCGGAGGACTGTCCTCTGGTCGAGGCCGACCGGGCTCAGCTGCAGCAGCTGGTGATGAACCTGGTAATCAACGGGGGTGAGGCCATCGGAGATGAGCCTGGAACTCTGACGGTCCGGGTCCGGATCGAACACTTCACCGAACGGCGGGAGAAACCCCGGACCGAAGGTTTCCCCATCATCACCGGTGAATACGTGCGGATCGATGTGACCGACACGGGGGCCGGCATGGATCCCGAGACCCGCCAGCGGATATTCGAGCCCTTCTTCACCACGAAATTTCTGGGACGTGGTCTGGGCCTGTCGGCAGCCCTGGGTATCGTAAGGGGACACCGGGGAGCCATCAGCGTCAGGAGTGAGCCAGGCCGGGGCACTACGTTCACCGTCCTCTTGCCGGTGCCCCGGGAGTCCCGTGCATCGGATCGGGTGAGCGGGCATTTCCTGGTGGAGCACGGGCTCCAGGGCGTCGGAACCATCCTGGTGGCCGACGACGAAGAGGGCATCCGCGCGCTGGTGTCGAATGTGCTCGGTGATGCCGGGTACACCGTCGAGCTGGCGGAGGATGGGCAGCAGGCAGTGGAGCGGCTGCGCGACCTA
>DATKJJ010000450.1:0-5172 GCA_035543695.1 Gemmatimonadales bacterium
TGACGAACAATCCTCGGAAGCTTGTGGGCCTGGAAGGCTACGGCCTCGAGATTGTCGAGCGGATTCCGCTTCAGGCCGATCCCAACCTCGAAAATCGGACGTATCTCCAGGTCAAGCGCGACAAGCTCGGCCACCTCTTCACCCACTGATCCAGTGCCCGACTTCTCCGGCAGGCTGCGCGCCTGCGGGCGGGCGGCGATCCTGGTCAGCCGCTACAACGAACTGATCACCACCAAGCTCCTGGAAGGTGCCCTGCTGGGCTGCCGCGAAGCCGGGATGGAGCGGGAGGCAGTGGATGTGGTGTGGCTCCCCGGCGCTTTCGAGCTGCCTGCTGCGGCCGCGGTCGCGGCGGAATCCAGGATCTACGGCTGTATCGTGGCACTCGGCGCGGTCATTCGGGGGGACACTCCCCACTTCGAGTACGTGGCCGGCGAGGCCGCCCGGGGTCTGCAGGAGGTCTCGGTGCGTTACGGCATCCCCGTGGGATTTGGAGTGCTGACGGTAGAAACTCTGGAACAGGCAGTCGACCGCGCCGGCGGGAGCGCTGGCAATAAGGGCTACGAGGCTGCGGTTGCGGCGTTGCAAACCGCCGACGTGCTGACTCAACTTCGGGCCTACCATGCTCAGGACTGAGACCAAGAGCCGGGCCCGCGCCCTCCAGATCCTTTATGCCTGGGAGCTGCAGGGCGCTCCCCCCATTCCCAAAGTCGCCAGTGGTCTGGCTCGCCTCACCGGGCCCGAGCCACGCATTCTCGACCGGGCCGAGGAGCTCGCCACCGACATCGTGGCCGAGATGGCCACTCTGGATGCCCAGGCCGCCGGTGCCGCGGAAAACTGGCGAATGAACCGGATAGCCGTGGTGGAGCGGAACATCCTGCGGCTGGGCATCCATGAGCTGCGCCGGGGGCGGGTCCCGCCCAAGGTGGCGATTGACGAGGCCGTGCATCTGGCTCACTGGTTCGGGGACGTCCGGGCCCCCGGGTTCGTGAACGGCATTCTGGATGGCATTGCCCGCTCGCTGGGGCGGCTCTAAGCAGCCAACTTCCTTCCACGGTGAACATCCTTCTGGTTAACTGGCAGGACCGGGCCAACCCGTATGCCGGCGGCGCGGAGATCCATCTGTTCGAGATCTTCAGCCGATTGGTCATCCGGGGGCATCGGGTTCGCCTGATCTGTTCCGGCTGGAGCGGGGCGCCTCAACGCGCCCTCATCGATGGCATCTGCGTCCAGCGATTCGGAGGCCGAAATAGCTTCGCCCTGAGGGGGCGCGGCGCGGTGCATCGGGCGATCAAGGCCGAGCGGCCCGATGTGCTGGTGGAGGACGTCAACAAGCTTCCACTGTATCTGGCTGCAGGCACCTCAATTCCTTTCTGTGCCATTGTGCCCCACCTCTTTGGTGAGACCGCCTTCGACGAAGCCCCGTGGCCGGTGGCAGCCACGGTCTGGGCAGCCGAGCGGCCGCTACCCTGGGCCTACCGGAGGGCCGGGTTCCATGCCATCAGCGAAAGCACTCGCGACGATTTGGTTGCCCGAGGTGTTCCGGCCGCTCGTGTCCGGGTAATCCATCCCGGGGTGGACAGCCGGCGCTTCACCCCCGGGCCACCGGGGCGCCGCTCGACGACGCCCACCTTCTTGTATGTTGGCAGGCTGAAGCGTTATAAAGGAATTAACTTGGCCATTGAGGCTCTGGCGAAGGCGCGGCAGCAGCGGCCCGACCTCCGGTTGGAGATCGCGGGGACCGGTGATTATCGCGCCGAGCTGGAGCGGTTGGTCGTACGGCTGGATCTGGAGAGAGCCGTGACCTTTCACGGCTTTGTCAGCGAAGAACGAAAGATCGACCTCATGCGCTGGGCCTGGGCTAACGTGTTTCCCTCTCCAAAGGAGGGATGGGGAATCACCGTCATCGAAGCCGCTGCCTGTGGTACGCCGTCGCTGGCCTCGGACAGTCCGGGGCTCCGCGATTCGGTCCGCCATGGGGAGACCGGCTTCCTGGTGCCCCATGGGGATGTCGCGGAGCTGACCGCGCGCATGATCGAGCTGTCCGATACGCCATCGCTGGTTGCGCGATTGGGAGAACGGGCTCGCCGGTTTGCGGAAGGTCTCACCTGGGAGCGCACCGCAGCGGCAACCGAACACCACCTACAAGACATTATCGAGGGCTCGGCCAGGGGCTGAGTCCAGGGGAGGAGCCATGCAGCCCACTATCACTGCCCGCCACTGCCAGATCTCGGATACCCTGCGCGATCGGGCTATCACCGTGGTTCAGCGCCTGGGCAATCTGGCGTCGCGCTCCATGGAATCGACGGTGGTATTCGATTCGGACGGGCTCCAGCAGACGGTGGAAATCAGGCTCCACGTTCCCCGGGGCGAGGTCCTGGTTGCCCGAGGCGATGGTCCCGACCATCGCACGGCCCTGGATCGGGCGGAGGAACGGCTCAAACGCCAGCTCGAGCGGGTTGCCGACCGCCCTCACAGGGCTCGTTCCGCTCCCACCGACAACGCGCGCTGATGCTTCGGCTCGGCGATTTCCTGTCTCGCCGGGGCGACCCGCTCCAGCTGGAGGCACTGACCGGCGAGCTGGGGCTGGACCGGCCAATGACCGCAGCGGAGGTGGCGGGGCCGGGGCTCGCTCTGGCCGGATATACCGGCCGCTTTGCCGCCAACCGTCTCCACGTGCTGGGCGAAACGGAAATCACCTACCTGAGCTCGCTGTCGCCGGAGCAGCGGCGCCAGTCGCTCACCACCTTCTTCAGTTTCGATCTGCCGTGCGTGTTCGTGACCAAGGGGCAGGAGGTTCCACCCGAACTGCTGGAGCTGGCCCGGATGAAGGGCGTGCCGGTCCTCCGGAGCAAGCTGAAGACCTCTGAGTTCTATCGCCGGATCAAGCCGATCGTCGAGGAGGCGTTTGCACCCCGGACCACACTCCACGGCTCACTGGCCGACGTGTACGGCGTGGGTCTGCTCTTCGTTGGCCGCTCCGGCATCGGCAAGAGCGAGTGCGTGCTGGATCTGGTGGAGCGGGGGCACCGCCTCGTCGCTGACGACGTGGTGCAGGTGACGCGTCGGGGCAACGACGTGCTGATCGGCCGGGGACACGAGCTGGCAGCGCATCATATGGAGATCCGGGGCATCGGCCTGATCGACATTCCGGCGCTGTTCGGCGTGCGCGCCGTGCGCCAGCAGAAGCGGATCGAGGTGGTGGTGCAGCTGGAGGATTGGGAGACCGCCAAGGATAGCGACCGCAGCGGTCTGTCGCGGGAGGAGACCACCATTCTGGATGTGCCGGTTCCCCGGGTTGTGGTGCCGCTCAATCCCGGAAAAAATATCACGGTCATCTCCGAGGTCGTGGCCATGATGCACCTGCTGCGCTACTCGGGTGTGGACGTCGCCGCCACTTTCAATGCCCGCCTGATCAAGCGAATGAAGGAGCAGCGTGGAGTCCGGGAGTACCTCCAGGAGGACTATGAGTGAGGAGCTGCTCGGGGTTGTGGTCTGCCATGCCTCCCTGGCGGGAGCGCTGGTGCAAGCCGCCGAACAGATCAGCGGAATTCCCGGTGCGCTGGTCCCGGTGTCGAACACGGGATGCGATCGGGATACGCTGGAAGAGCGCGTGCTGGCCGCCCTCCGAGGCAGGCCGGCGGTAGTGTTCGTCGATCTGGCCAGCGGGTCCTGCTCGTTTGCCGTGTTGAAGCGGCTGCGAGGCGAGCCTTCGGTCAAGGTCGTCACCGGGGTGAACCTGGCGATGCTGGTGGACTTCGTGTTCCATCGCACGCTCTCACCCGACGAGGCGGCCACGCGGGCCATGGCCGCTGGAGAAAAGTCGATCAGGATTCCCTGATGTCCATCGTGCTCTGCCGAATCGATGACCGTCTCATCCACGGCCAGGTAGTCATCGGGTGGGGCCGCCCGCTGGGAATCAACCTCATCATCCTGGTTGATGATCAGGTGGCTGCCAGCGACTGGGAGCAGGAGCTCTATCGGATGGCGGTGGATCCGAACATCGAGGTCAGATTCGTCAGCGTGGCCGATGCAACCGCTCATTTGCGGGAGTGGCAGGACAACGGAAAACGCGGCCTGGTCCTTACCGGAGACCTCGAATCCATGGCCGCGCTGCATGCCGCCAACCCCGAGATCATTCATCGCATCAACCTGGGCGGCATTCACCACCGTCCCGGACGGCGGGAGCGGCTCCCGTTCGTGTACCTGACCGACCAGGAGCTGCACACGCTCAACGCGCTGGAGCAACAGGGAGCCGTCATCACTGCGCAGGATGTGCCCACCACGCCCCCGGTGGCGTTGAGGAATCTCGGGTGACGGAATTCTCCCCCCATGTGGTATTGCCCCTGCTGCTGTGGGGGACACTGGTCGGTCTTGATCTGGTCAGCGTTCCCCAGGCAATGATTTCCCGGCCAGTCGTGGCCGGAGCGGTCGCGGGCGCCATCGCGGGCGATATCGAGGCGGGTTTTCGCATCGGCGTCCTGTTCGAGTTGTTCGCCCTTGACGTGATGCCGTTCGGCGCCGTCCGCTATCCTGATTACGGCCCCGCGACCATAGGAGCGGTGGCTCTTGCCGCCGGCACACCGTGGGAACTGGGATTGGGAATCGGCACCGCCTTTGGTCTTATCCTGGCGGTGCTGGGCGGTTGGAGCCTTCAGGTGGTTCGTCGGTGGAACGCTCGCTCCATTCAACGGCGCGCGGCAGCGCTCGCCGCCGGGGAGAGCAGCGCAATCCGGCGGCTCCAGTACGGAGCGCTTTTCCGTGACGCCCTCCGGGGTTTCACCCTGACCCTGACGGCGCTGGTGCTGGCCTCCACTCTGAGCGAATCGATCCGGCTCGACCGTCAGACCGCGGTCGCATTTACCCTGGTGGCGATCGGCTCCGGGCTCGCCGCCGCGGTCAACAGCGTCGTTCGGGCCTCGGGTCGCGGCCCCCGGCTCAAGTGGTTGATCGCGGGTCTCGCGGTGGGTCTCCTCATCGCGGTGCTGTTATGAACCGACGATTGCGCGCACTGCTCCGATTGTTCGCGGTGCAGGGCACCTGGAACTACGAGCGCATGCTCGGGGTGGGCATGGGCTACGCCGCCGAGCCTCTGTTGGAGGACCTGAAGGCCGTGGATCCGGTTCGCCACGGCGAGGCGGTGGTTCGGTCGGCCGAGTTCTTCAACTGCCATCC
>DATKJJ010000451.1:0-6005 GCA_035543695.1 Gemmatimonadales bacterium
GTCCCCGGCCCTGCACAACCTCGCGAAGAACTCGACCACCGTGGAACTCCGAGCCGCCGAGAATTTCAGTAAGTCGTTCGAGAAAGTGCAGGAGAAGCTCGGGCTGTCGGGAACGGAAGTGACGATCGGCGAGGTGATCGCCGGGTTGTGGAAGAAGGCAGGGATGACCAGCCCTCTTCCCGCGCATGTCACCGCCGACGGGTTATCAGTGGAGAGCCCGGGCGAGAGCGAGCCTACCGGGTGATCGAGCTGCTGGCCGTCGGCAGCGTGCAGCGGCTCTGGATCACCGACGCGTATTTGATCGCGCCACCCCGGCTGTTTCAGGCTCTGCGCGACTCGGCTCGGGACGGCGTGGATGTCCGGCTGCTGGTTCCCGGCTCGAGCGATGTGCCGCTGATTCGGAACCTCTCCCGCATTGGGTACCGGGACCTCCTGCGCAGCGGAGTCCGTATCTTTGAATGGGATGGTCCGATGCTTCATGCCAAGACCATCGTGTGCGATCACCGCTGGGTGCGCATCGGGTCGAGCAATCTGAACCCCTCGAGCCTGCTGGGAAATTACGAGCTCGACGTTTTGATCGAGGACCCGAGCCTGGCCCAGACTCTGGAAGACCAGTTCCGCCTGGACATGGGCCGCAGCCGTGAGGTAACCAGCCGGCCGGTCCGCGGTCCTAGGCGGATCAGCCAGGCCTTGCCTTCGGCTCTGGCGTACCAACAGGCCGAGCGGCGGGCCGTATACCGGGGGAGTCGGCAAGAACGGCGAAGGCGGGCAGGCCTTATTCTTCGTGCGGTTGCCAGCCACGCCCGCCGCTCGGTGTTCATC
Organism: Gemmatimonadales bacterium; assembly: GCA_035543695.1. GTDB lineage: Bacteria > Gemmatimonadota > Gemmatimonadetes > Gemmatimonadales > GWC2-71-9 > CAVVWJ01. Next base: position 823 of record DATKJJ010000451.1, read on the forward strand.
CCGATCAGCGGGATCTTTGTGGCGCTGGGCCTCCTGTTCGTGGCACTCCCCAAGATTTCGGCGTATGTCCTGGCGGCGCTTTGCGCGTGGCTGGCCTTGGGAGCCGGCCGCGAGGCTTTCCGTCGGCGGGTGGATCGATAGCATTGCAATTTGAAACTTTAGGCCCATCCGCCTCGTTGAGTCTGACCCTTTCGTCGAGTCCGACCCTTATGGCCATGTTCCGATCCCTGTCAGTCTGTGCCGTTCTCTCCTGCGCTGGGGGAGTCGTCTCTGCCCAGCAGCGTGTGGTCACCCTGGCCGACGCGCTCCGCCTGTCCGAGCGGGTTCAGCCCGACGTCGTGCGGGCTTCCTCTGCCATCAGAACAGCGGGGGCTCAGCGGCGGAACGCCTGGGGGTCCTTCCTTCCCACCCTCACGGCCAACTCTTCCGCCAACGAGTTTTACACGGAAGGCCAGCCCCGACTCGATCCGGTAACCGGCCAGATCACCGGCGGGAACAGCAGTAACCGCAGCATCAGCACCGGCCTCTCGGCCAGCGTCGATCTGTTTACCGGGTTTCGCCGCAGGGCTGAGTTACGCTCGGCTCGGGCTGGAGAGGATGCGGCGGAAGCTTCCTTTATAGATGCCCGGTTTCAGCAGGCCCTCACCACAACCAACCAGTTCCTCGCCGCCCTGGCCGCGGGGCAGCTCCTCCGGGTTCGGGAGTCGAGCGTCCGGCGGGCGGAGGAGCAGCTCAAGGTGTCGGTGGCCAAGCTCCACACCGGATCGGCCACCAGATCCGATTCGCTCAGGTCGCTGGTGACCTTGGGCAACGCCCGCCTCGATCAGCTCACCACTCAGACCGACCTGGCGGCGGCCGAGGCCAATCTGGCGCGCCTCATCGGCGAGACCGGGCGGGTGAAGGCGGCCGACGACTCTGCCTTCTACGCGGTAGTCCCGCCGCTGGATGCCGCGGCGCTCCGAGCCGAGGCCGAATCCAAGTCTCCCCGGGTTCAGAGCGCCGTGGCCAACGCCGCAGCCGCCAGGTCATCGGTAAGCGCTTCCAGATCGGCGTACTGGCCAACTCTGGCCCTCTCGGGGAACACCAACTGGAGTGGAAGCCAGAGCAATGACTACGACTTCCTGAACCAGAGTCAGGTGAGCCTCGGCTTCCGCTGGAATCTCTTCGATCGCTTTGACCGGGAACTCGCGATCACGCAGCGCGAGGCGGACCGGGACGTGGCCGAGGCAACCGCGGCCGATGCCCGGCTCGGGGTGGCGGCCGACCTCGAGCTCCGGCTGGCAGAACTGGACGCGGCCAACTCCCGGATCGAGATAACCCGGACCAGCGTCGTGGCCGCCGGCGAGGACCTTCGAGTCCAGCAGGAACGCTACCGACTCGGGGCCGCTACCATCGTGGACGTGCTCACGTCGCAGGAGGCCCTCAACCAGGCAGAGGTGGACGTGGTCAATGCCCGGTTCGATTTTCTCCGGGCCAAGGCGCAGATCGAGGCGCTGATCGGACGGAAACTGTGACCAGCACCATGCTGAATACCGAGGAACGGATGGCCATGTTGCCGTCCGACGTTCCTCGCGACGCCGTGATCGTGACCCGCAATCTCCAGCGGGAGTACGACATGGGTGGCGAGATTGTGAGAGCCCTGAGAGGAGTCGATCTCACCATCCGGAAAAACGAGTTCGTCGCGGTCATGGGGCCATCGGGCTCCGGCAAGTCGACCCTGATGAATCTCATCGGCTGTCTGGACAGCCCAACAGCCGGTGAGTACTGGCTCAACGGACACCGGGTGTCCGAGCTGGAAGACGATGAGCTGGCCCGCATCCGGAACAAGGAGATCGGCTTCGTCTTTCAGACCTTCAACCTGCTGCCCCGGGCCACCAGCCTGCACAATGTGGAGCTGCCGCTGGTCTACGCCGGCATTGGCGCCAGGGAACGTCGGGATCTCGCCACCCAGGCGCTCACCAAGGTGGGATTGGCCGATCGGATGAATCACCGGCCCAACGAGCTCTCCGGCGGGCAACGGCAGCGAGTGGCCATCGCCCGGGCGCTGGTCAACAGCCCGAGCATTCTCCTGGCCGACGAGCCGACCGGCAACCTCGACAGCACCACCAGCGAGGAAATCATGGGGCTGTTCGCGGCGCTGCACGGCACGGGGCAGACGATCGTGCTGGTAACTCACGAGAAGGACATCGCCGAGCACGCCTTTCGCCAGGTGCACTTGAAGGATGGAAAGGTGGAGCGGGACTTTGAGACGGCGGGCCGGAAATGAACCGAAGTTCCGGCTCTCTCGCCGGGCTCAGTGTCACGCTGGTCGCGGTCGCTTTCTTCAGTAGTTGCAAGAAGGAAGCGCCACCCATCACCTACGAGGCCATGCCGGTGGAGCGGCGAGACATCGTGGTCTCCGCTCAAGCTTCCGGCGCCATTCAGCCCGACACCACGGTCGAGGTAAAGTCGAAGGCTTCGGGCGAAATTCTCCAGCTCTCCGCCGAAACCGGTCAGGTCGTGCAGCGAGGGGCGCCCCTGGTGCGCATCGACCCTCGCAACGCCCGGAACACCCTGGCCCAGGCTCAAGCCGATCTCGACGTCGCCCAGGCCAAGCTCACCAACGCGGCCAGCCAGAAGCAGCGAGCCGACGCGCTCTACAAGTCACAGTCGATCACCGAGCAGGAGCACGAGCAGGCCCTGCTGGACTACGCCGACGCCAAGTCTCAGGTAGTGCGGTCGAAGGTTTCCGTGGACAATGCGCGGATCCAGTTGGAAGACACCGATGTGCGGGCTCCAATTACCGGAACCATCCTGGAAAAGGACGTCGAGCGGGGCACCGTGATTGCCTCTGCCACGTCGAACGTGAGCGGCGGTACCACCCTGATGAAGATGGCGAATCTCAACCAGGTTCAGGTTCGGGCTCTGGTGGATGAAACCGACATCGGGAAGCTGCAGCCGGGCCAGCGTGCCTCCATCACAGTCGATGCATACCCGCAGCACCCGTTCAACGGCACCGTGCTCAAGATCGAGCCGCAAGCCCAAACCGAGCAGAACGTCACCATGTTTCCGGTGTTGATCCGGATCGACAACAAGGAGGGACTGCTCCGGCCGGGGATGAATGCCGAGGTGGAGGTTCATGTGGGCCGGCGGGACGATGTGCTCGCAGTACCCAATGCGGCCCTCCGGACCCAGCGAGACGTGGCCTCCGCAGCGCAGGTGCTCGGTCTCTCTCCGGACGATGTCCAGAAACAGCTGGCGGCCTCCCGAGGTGATCAGTCGAGAGACTCAACCACCGTGAGAGACTCTGCCGCAGGCGGCGACTCTGCTGCACACGCAACTCTCGGCGCCAGCCCCACCGCTTCGGGCGGAACGGATGGGTCGTCCAGTCCCGCACGCCGCGGTTTCGGCGGCCGCACCCGGCGGGGGCAGGCACAGGGCGTCGGCTCCCAGTACATCGTCTTCGTGAAACGCAGCGGCCGACCAGTGCCGGTCTGGATCCGAACCGGTCTCACCGACATGGACTACAGCGAGATCTTGAGTGGACTGACCGCGTCAGACTCGGTGCTGGTCCTGCCCAGCGCCAGCCTGGTGCAATCGCAGCAGGACATGCGCGAGCGCTTTACCCGGGCAACTGGCGGCGGCGCCGTTCCGGGCATGCAGCAGCAGAGCGGCCAGTCCGGCCGCGCCACAACGAGGCCCTGACCGATGCTGCTGGGCGAGACCATCGCGGTGGCGCTCCAGTCGATCCGGGCCAATATGCTGCGATCGGTACTTACCATGCTCGGCATCATCATCGGGGTGGGAGCGGTGATCACCATGGTCGCGCTGGGCAGCGGCGCCCAGAAGGCGGTGCAGGACCGGATCGCCGCCCTGGGCGCCAACGTGTTCACCGTCTTTGCCGGCCAGGCCAGCCAGGGCGGCATCCGGATTACCGACCGCACCATCCTCAGCACCGACGACTACGATGCCCTGCGCCGCGACGCCCGGCTGCTCAAGGCGGTCGTCCCGGAAATGCAGCAGGCGCTGCAAGTGAAGTACGGAAACCAGAACAGTAATGTGAATATCGTCGGCACCACCTCCAACTACACCGACGTCCGCAACTACGTCATTCCCTACGGCCGGATGTTCACCCAGGGAGAGGACGAGGCCCGGCAGCGGTATGCCGTGCTGGGGGCCGCGGTGCCCCGTATGCTGGGAGGCAACCCGGCCGGGATGATCCACCAGACGCTGCTGATTCGTTCCATACCCTTCGAGATCATCGGTGTACTGGGAGAGAAAGGCTCGGCCGGCGGGTTCGGGAATCCGGACGAGCAGATCCTGATCCCGCTCGAGACCGCACGCTACCGGGTGTTCGGCAGCAACCGGGTCCGATCATTCTCCATTCAGGTCAAGGACAGTGTCCCGGTGGAACAAGGAATGGTCGATCTGGAGCGGGTGCTGCGCCGGCAGCACAAGATCCGCCCTGGCGGAGAGAATGACTTCACCATACGCAATCAGCAGGATGTGCTGGCCACTCAGCAGCAGGCCACCCAGGTATTCACCAGCCTGCTGGCCAGCATTGCCGCGGTGAGCCTGCTGGTGGGTGGCATCGGGATCATGAACATCATGCTGGTCTCGGTCACCGAGCGCACCCGCGAGATCGGCGTCCGCAAGGCGCTCGGCGCCACCCGGGTGAATATCCTGATGCAGTTCCTGATCGAGGCCCTGACGCTCTGCTTGCTGGGAGGAGTGCTGGGCGTTCTGCTTGGCGTCGGCGCCGCGATCACGCTGTCGAAGGTCATGCAGTGGAACACCCTGATCTCGCCCAGCGCCGTCGCCCTCGCCTTCGGGTTCAGCGCGGCCGTCGGTCTCTTCTTTGGGTTGTGGCCGGCCCGCCGTGCGTCCCGACTCGATCCCATCGTGGCATTGCGGTACGAGTAGTTCGCCTGTCGCCGCCGCTTAAACCATCGCCCGAAATCGTTCCCAGCGTTCCTTCAGCCCTGCCATGAAGCGGATGAACGATGGATCGTTTCTCAACGGATCGAGAGCGGGGTCTTTGGCGAACAGCGGTAGCACGGGAAGCCTTCCTCTGCACTGCGCCGGAGCCAGCGAACCGCCGCGGTGTGATCGCCCATTTGCGCGTACGCAGCTGCAATGTTGTACGCGGCATGATGAAAATGGGAAAGGTCCTCCCCGAGCTCTGCGACCTGGATTTGGTGTTG
>DATKJJ010000452.1:0-3038 GCA_035543695.1 Gemmatimonadales bacterium
GGTGAACGTGACCCGACCTTCGTCGGTCACCGTGAGATCGCGAATCATCCCGGCCGAGAGCAGATCGTTCTCCAAGCGGGGATTCTGAATCCGGGCAAGTGCCGACGTGACTTGGGCCTCGAGCGAATCGCTCACGGACTACACGGCCTCCACGTGCTTGACTTCCGGCACCATCTCCCGGAGTCGGGCCTCGATGCCTTGCTTCAAGGTGACCGTAGAAGCGGAGCAACCGTGACAGGTTCCTCCGAGACGCAGCAGCAGGATCCCGTCCTGCTCGTCGAAGTCCACGACCTCGACCCGCCCCCGGTGCGAGGCGATGTAGGGCCGAAGGGTGTCGAGGGTCCGCTCGATGCGATCGATGGTGTCCATATGGGAAATATAGTGGGAGTCAGGAGTCAGGAGTCGGGTGTCAGGAGCAAAACCAAGCCACCATTGCACCTATCCAAGGCCGCCATCGTCTGACGTTCCACCACGTGCTCTTGGCTGGCTTCGGACGACCCCGGTACCAAGACTCTCGGCTCCCGACTCCCGACTCCCGACTCCATCCGCCCCCAGATACTCTCGCGCCGCCCGAAGCACCGTATCCTGTACCTCCGCCAGGGATCCGGTCAACGAGAGACCGGCGGCTTTGGTATGTCCCCCTCCGCCATAAGCCTTGGCGAAGGCGGCGACATCCACGTCACCCACCGATCGGAGCGAGACTTTGACTCGCCCCTGGGCAATTTCCCGGAAGAGGAGCGCCATGCGCACTCCCTCGATCGAGCGGGGAAATTCGACCACCCCGTCCAGGTCGTCTGATGAGACGCCATGGCGCTCGATCGAACCCGGAGGGACCGTCACCCAGGCCAGCCCGTACTCCGGCTCCACCACCAGGGTTTGCAGCGCCTCGGCAAAGAGACGAGGCCGACCCTCTGGGGCCCGGGCATACACCTCGAGATAGATCTGCTCCGGGTCTACTCCGATCTCCAGCAGGTCGGCCGCAATCCTCAAGGTATGGGGCCGGGTGTTGCTGAACCGAAAACCCCCGGTATCGGTGAGCAGCGCCACGTAGAGGGCCCGGGCGACGGCCTGAGTCACGGGCCAATCGTTGGCCCGGGCAATCTCGAAGATCAGCTCGCCCGTGGCCGCGGCATCCGGATCCACGTAGCGGGGGCCGGCCGGAAGCACCCCGGCGCTGACGTGATGGTCCACGCAGGCAACAGGAACACCGCGCTGCTTGACCGTATCGCTCAGCATGCCCAGCCGCGCCAGATCCGAGATGTCCAGCACGATGATCAAGTCGGCCCGGCGCAGCTCCTTGACCGCCTCGCCGGTCTTGTCGACTCCGGGGATATCGCGGAAGAGGAACCCGAACCGAGGCGGCGTCGGCGTGGGGTTGGTGATGATGGCATCGATGTTCTGGGCCCGGAGGAGGTGCACCAGCGCCACCTCACTGCCCAGACCATCGCCATCGGGATTGACGTGGGTGGTGATGCAAACGCGCTGGCCCGGCCGGAGCGCATCGGCGAACGATGCAGCCCCGGCGATCTTCTCGGGGGACAGCAACAGCGGCATTTCCAATACTAACCGCAGATAACCACTGGCGCGAAACTCTACGTATCGTTGCCGACCGCCAGGCGGGAATGCGTTCGGCCGTAGGAGAAGTAGATGACCAGTCCGATCACCAGCCAGATGACGAGCCGGAGCCAGGTCTCCTTGTCCAGATAGGCCATGAGATACGCGGAGGATAGCGCGCCCATCGGGGCCACGAACCAGACCAGCGGGGTTTTGAATGGCCGAGGCAGGTTGGGCTCGCGTATTCTCAGCACCAGAACCCCACAACACACGATCACGAAAGCCAGCAGGGTTCCGATCGACACCAGTTTGGCCGCATCCCTGACGGGCAGAATGGCTGCGGGGATCGAGACGCCCAGTCCGGTCACGATGGACGTGATATACGGAGTGCGGAATCTGGGGTGAACCCGCCGAATGAAGGGGGGGAGCAGTCCGTCGCGGGACATCGAATAGAAAATGCGGGATTGACCCAACAGCTGGACCAGAATGACCGAAGTGAGTCCGGCGATGGCTCCAATCTTGATGAACGCACCGAAGAATCCGAGCCCGGTATAGTCGGCCACTTTCGCGATCGGGGCCGGCACGTCCAGATCGCTATAGTGGACGATCCCGGTTGCGATGGCAGACACCACGATGTACAGAATGGTGCACGCGATCAGCGATCCGATGATGGCAATGGGCATGTCCCGCTGCGGATTCTTGGCCTCCTGCGCCGCGGTCGTCACCGAGTCAAATCCGATATAGGCAAAGAACACGATGGCCGCGCCGGCCACGACGCCGCTGAATCCGAAGTGCTCCCGCGCCCCGGTATTGGGAGGGATGAACGGATGCCAATTGTCCGGGTTCACATGCGGGGCCGCCAGGGCGATGAAGAGCAGGACCACGGCCACCTTGATCAAGACGATGACGTTGTTCACCGAGGCCGACTCCTTGATCCCTACCACCAGCAGCGTCGTGATGAGTGCGATGATGAACACCGCCGGCAGATTCAACAGCGCGGTCACCTGACTGCCATCAGCCAGGGTTACCACGGTTCCCCGCGCAGCCTGCCAGTGGGCCGGGATGTGAATACCCAGGCCATCCAGAAACGAGACCATATAGCCTGACCAGCCGATGGCCACCGTGGTTGCGGCGAGGGCGTACTCCAGCACCAGGTCCCACCCGATGATCCAGGCTACAAACTCGCCCAGCGTGGCGTAGGAATAGGTGTAGGCACTCCCCGCCATGGGAACCAGGGAGGCGAATTCGCTGTAGCACAGGGCGGCAAAGACCGAGGCAATACCCGCCAGTACGAACGACAGGATCACCGCCGGGCCGGCGTTCTGCGCCGCGACCGTCCCGGTGAGCACGAAGATGCCGGTGCCGATGATGGCGCCGATGCCGAGCGCGGTGAGATTCAGCGGCCCCAGCGCCCGTTTGAGGCTCTTGTCCCCCAAGGCCTCGGTTTGGAGCGCAGTGACGCTCTTGCGGCGGAAGAGATCCAT
>DATKJJ010000453.1:0-3801 GCA_035543695.1 Gemmatimonadales bacterium
CGGTCGATCACCGCGGCGTAGTATGCCTTCTTCCGCTCCAGCAGTTTCGGGTGACTGGCGGCGATGGAGCTGAACGTCTGGTCAGCCTCTGCCGCCGAGCGGGTGGATCCGGCGAAGACGAAGGTGAGGGTCGCACTGTCATGCGGCTCGATCGAGACGAGGTAGCCCGAGGCCGCGGTGAGTCCCTGTCCTGTGGTGGAGATCGGGTCGGGGCTGGGCACCTCAGTCGCCCCGGCAGCCGCGGTTGCTCCCCAGACCGCGAACCAGCGGTGACGCTGGTCCCGGGCGAGGAACCGGCGCGTGGCCGGCTTCCAGCTCACCCGGTCGGGAGCGTCGGTGATGCCGAGCTTTTCGGACTGCCAGACGGGAAGGAGATCCGTCTTTACCCTGAGCTGAAAGCGGAGCTCCCGCCGCCGGTCCCCCTGGTTGCGCAGGGTGTACTGCACCACGATGCCCGGCTGACCCTCGGGGGCAAACTGGAAGCGGTCGATCTCGACCTGGTGCAGAACCTTGCCGTACCGGAATCGATTCCCGTACGGGTAATTGATGAACTCTTCGCTCTTTCGAAGCGCAACTTCCTGCCCGGCGGCGGAGTCGGCGACGCTCGCCTCGAAGCCGTCGATCAGCTTGATGGGATGGACCCAGAGTCCACCCATCTCCTGAGCCAGGTGCTCGCCCAGGTCGGGGAAGCTTCCGTCCTGGGCGCCGATCAGGTAGGCGCGATCGCCGGCGGCGACGTAGGGATCGGTTCCGTTCTTTCCCTCATTACTGATGCCGCGCATGGCCGTCGCGGCGTACGTTTCCTCCTGGGCCAGGAGCAGAGCGGGAGCAGCAAGGGCCAGAGGGAGCAAGCCGAGGAGTCGGATCATGGGAGGAGTTTACAGTGATGGTGTCCCCGAACAAGCTCACGGTCGAGGAATATTTGGAAGGGTTTCGGCGAAGCGACCATGCCCGGGTCCTCTCCTGCCTCACCGACGACGTCGAGTGGGAGATCCCCGGCATGTTCCACATCCGGGGCAGGGAGGCATTCGACCGGGAGATCGAGAACGACGCCTTCGAGGGAAGTCCCCGGATCACGGTGACCCGGCTGATTGAGGAGGACGACGTCGTGGTCGCGGAGGGCACGGTGGAGGCGCGGAAGCGAGGCGGCGAGCCCCTGAACCTCAGGTTCTGCGACGTGTTCACGATGCGAGCCGGAAAGATCCGGCACCTGGTCTCCTACCTGATGGAAGTGAAGGCTTGAGCCGATGAAGCCCTACGTCACCCTGATAACGCTGGGCGTTGACGACCTGGAGCGCTCGCTCCGGTTCTACCGCGACGGGCTCGGGTTTCCCACCAGGGGGATCGTGGGCACCGAGTTCGAGCACGGCGCCGTGGTCTTCATCGAGCTGCAGCCCGGGCTCAAGCTCGCGCTCTGGCCCCGGAGGGATTTGGCCTGGGACAGCGGTCTCCCTCAGACTCCGAGCAGCGCCACGGAGTTGAGTCTGGGCCACAACGTAAAGAGTGCGTCCGAGGTGGATGCAGCGATGGAACAGGCGGCCAGGGCCGGAGGGCGGATCGTGAAGCCGGCGCACCAAACGTTCTGGGGCGGCTATGCCGGATACTTTCAGGACCCCGATGGGCATCTGTGGGAGGTGGCCTGGAACCCGGCGGCATCGGCGGTTCCGGATTAGTCGAACCGGCGGCGTCCCGGCCCGACCGGTGAAGGTCCAAAGAGAACAGCCGTGTGCAGGCATACGAGGTCAAGCAAAAACTTCACCACCCCTCGCCTCGATGGCTCGGGGCAGGCTTCCTCACGAAGAACACGAAGCGTCACGAAGGACGCACGAGCGGGAGTGCTGGCGGAGCTGGGGATCAGCGCCACATTAATACCATGCGCCGCTCCGTTGTTCTCGCCGCCTCGCTGACTTTGTTGGCGTCACCGGTCCGAGCGCAGTTGCTGCCGGGGTGGGGCCTGCAGCAACACCGCGCGACCCAGGCCGACATGCACCAGCTCCGGATGGATGCGGGAAGGCTGGTCAACGCCGAGCGCAAATTCATGGAGGTCCAACAGGGGGCGGCGACGATACTGAGCCTCGAACAGCAGAAGCAGCTGTTGGGGATCGAATCAGAAGGGGACCTCGGTAAGGATGCTCTGAACGTTCGAGAATTCTGGGTGAAGAACGCCCTGCAGCCCGCCTTTGATATCATGGCCAACCCGGCCGCCACCTGCGAGCTCGCGCGAAGCATGCTCGGCCGGATCGTAAAGATGGAGCACCAGGCTCAGATCCTCGGTCTGGCCGGCCTCCGTTTCGGGGATCTCGGCGATAGCAAGTCCATCCTGGGGCAGGCCTTTTCCCTGGCCCGGTACCGCTGCCTGGCCGAAGCCTTCGACGAGTGCATGGCGACCGGGACCGGCCAGGCACTCATCATGGCGATGTCCGAATGGGGGCGGCAAATCAAGATCACCAGCCCCGAGCTGGAGGAGGCCTGGGAGCGGCAAGTGACCTACCTGTTCCGCCGCTGCACCGTCTACAAGCTCAGCTACGACATGAAGCTCAAGGACCGGAAGACGCGGGAGTCGTCGGCGGTCCTGGGGTCGTTCATCCTGCTGTTCCAGACGGATCAGGAGGGCATCGTGGGGTTCTCCCGCGGAATCTGGCGGCCGCGGAACCAGGAGCTGGCGTCACCCGATGTCCGAGTGGTGGATGCCGATTGCGGCCCTGACATCACGACCTGCCGGCCGAAGACCAGAGGCGGCGTCGGCGGGGCGGCCTACGGGATCGTACTGATGCGGCGCGAGGCCAAGGAGCAAAGCTTCGAGGTCGTCCCCGGAATTCCGAAGCCACCGCTTGAAACGCAGCGCACCGAGGGGCCGAATATCATCACCGACCGCCGGCTACCGATGCCGGACAATGTCCCCGACGCCTGGACCATGCTCCACACCACCCGGCACCGGGAGGGCAAGGACTCCCTGTTCATGAACTTCGGCCCGCCGCTGACCCAGCTGCAGGCCATCTCGGCTGGAATCGGCGGCGACGTCGAGATGGGCGACGCCAACGGCAGCGGTCTCTACTATGCGGCCAACGGCAAAGAGTTTGGAGAATACCCCCTGGCCATCGACGAAACCTGGGTCCGGGAGAGCTATCCCAAGCTCTACAGCGCCGGCCACGCGACCAGCTCCAACGGAGTGGAGGAGTCCACCACGTTCGAGCTCACGCACCGGCCCGATCTGTTTCCGAAGGAGGACTACGTGGAGAGTCTCGAGCTGGGCCCGCAGCCCAAGGCGCCGCAGGTTCCAGTCGACTAGCAGCCAGGGAGCTCAGGCGGAGGTTGAAAGCTGCTTCCATGCCTTCCGCAGAAGCTTCCGGGTGTTCTTGTAGCTCAGACGGTCAAGCGCGTCGTCCAGTCCGCACCAGATTCGCTGCCGGCCATCCTCCGGCGGGCCCGCCTCGCGAGTAAAGAGCACCAGGAAATATTCCACCCTGGCCTTGGCCCCGAGGAATCCATACTCCAGAATCCCCGCAGGTCCGATCAGGCTGGCGGAAACGCCGGCCTCTTCCCGAGTTTCCCTCAGTGCCGCCTGTTCCGGGCTCTCACCCTTTTCGATGTGGCCCTTGGGGAAGATCCAGTTCCGCGGATTCCGCCTGGCGGTGACGAGCAGCACCTGCGGTTCCCTGGCGTCGAGCCGGACGACGATGGATCCCGCCTGCCGGATGAGTGGCACCCTCGGTCAGTCGCCAGCCATCAGTCGTCAGTCGTCAGACTCGGCAATCGGCCTCGATGAGAGCGACTAGCGTTCGGAATCCTCGTCCAGACGGT
>DATKJJ010000454.1:0-13931 GCA_035543695.1 Gemmatimonadales bacterium
ATCCTGGAGCAGGTGGAGGCCGGCCTGCCCAAGCGTACCATCAAGGGCGGAGTGCTCGACCTCGGCGCCAAGACGCTTCCGCAGCTGCCCCGGCACTCCGGCGACCGCAACCGGACGTCCCCGTTTGCCTTTACCGGCAACAAGTTCGAGTTCCGGGCCGTGGGCTCCAGCGCCAGCATTGCCTGGCCCAACACGGTGCTCAACACCATCGTCGCTGAGTCGCTGGATTACGTCGCGGGCGAGCTGGAGAAGTCGATCGGCACCAAGCCCACCGAGGCCAAGCTGCAGCTCGCCGTGATGAGCGTACTGAAGCAGCTGATCAGCCAGCACAAGCGGGTGATCTTCGACGGAGACAACTACTCCGACGAGTGGCACGCCGAGGCGGAGCGGCGAGGTCTGCCCAATCTCAAGGATTCGGTGGCGGCTTTTGGAGTCCTCCGGCAGAAGAAGAACATCGAGCTGTTCAAGAAGTACAGCGTGCTGACTCAGGCCGAGCTCGATTCCCGAACCCATATCGCGCTGGAGAAGTACATCAAGCAGCTGGGGATCGAAGCCGAGACCATGGTCTCGATGGCCCGGAGCCACATCCTGCCGGCCGCGCTCCAGCACCAGCAGCGGCTCGCGGCCGCCATTGCCGCGACCAATGCCGCCGGCGTCGAGTGCGACGATTCAATCGACGCGCTGAAGAGCTTCGTGGGCCTGGTGACCCGGCTCCGGACCGCCACCGGAGCAGTGGAACGCGCCGCGGCCCACCACGTGACCGATCCGATGCAGCACGCGAGTCAAATCAGCCGCGAGCTCAAACCGACGATGGCGGACCTGCGGGAAGTGGTGGACGCGCTGGAGACACACATCGCGGCGGAGCTGTGGCCGCTGCCGACGTACAGGGATTTGTTGTTTTTGAAGTAGTCGGGTCTGGAGTCAGGAGTCGGGAGAACGATTGTCATCCTGAGGGAGTGAAACGACCGAAGGATCTTCTGAGCGACTCCCGACTCCCGACTCCCTACAACGACCAGCCAGGCAAGCGCTTCTTGAGAAGGAGAAAGAGTTCGGAGGGGAGAGTCGAGGGAGTCAGGGTGCCGGCCATCGCCTGAAAGGCTTCGCACTCGGCGGCTGAGGCATCGGGATCAAAGCAGACGGCCAGCGCTTCTACCAAGGGAGGCCGGTCAGGGCGATGGAGGGCGTCGAGCCAGGGGTGGCATTGCGTTACCTGGCGGCATGCCAGTCTTACTCGCACCGCGCCATCCAGCCAGCAAGGACCTTCTGAAAGCGAGCCCAGCAGGGGCTGGGTCAGGAGGAGGCTTTCTCCCGCCGGGGTTACCGCCCCGAACCGCAATTTGCCTCGCTCATTTCTCCGGTGCAGCACCACCCCCCAGCTAAAAATCGGCCGCTGGTGCCGGTACCAGTCCAGCACCCTGAGCAGCTGCTCGCGTAAGGCATCGACTACGAGTGGAGATGGCATGTTCCGTTGGCAGAAAGGGTCGGTGCGCGGCCCGGGGGCCCCGCCGTCGCCTTCTGATATATGCAGAATATGGGCCAGTCTTCAGTCCCCAGCCCGTCAGTCGTCGGAAATCGGGGGTCTGGGTCGGAGGTTTTGAGGTGAAATGGCCAGCGCCAGTCTCCAGAGGTCGGGAGTCGGGAGTACTTGGGTGATTAGGCTTCGGCCTCTCCACTGCGCTCGGGTGACAATCATCCGACGGCTGGCGACTGGCGGCTGGCGACTGCCCGCACCACATTCCGCGATCCAGCCATGACCAGCCATCGCTACCCAGAATCGGCCGTTTTCTACCGCAAACTCAAGCGGGAGTATCCCCGCATTGTCCGGGCAGACGGCTGCTATCTCTACGACGACCAGGGGCGGCGGTATCTGGACGGCTGCGGCGGGGCCTATGTGGTGAACGTGGGCCACGGGGTGAGTGAGATCGCCGAGGCGCTGGCCTGTCAGGCGGCCAAGCTCGCCTACGTGAGCGGGACCGTGTTCACCCACGACGCGGTGGAGGAGTTTGCCGCGGAGCTGGCGCGGGTCTCTCCCGGTGACTTGGACCTGGTGTACCCGCTGGGTAGCGGCTCGGAGGCGGTCGAGGCTGGATTGAAGCTGGCCCGCCAGTACTGGGTGGAGTCGGGACGCGCCGGCAAGCACAAGATCCTCGCGTTCATGCCCTCGTATCACGGCAACACGCTGCTCGCGCTGTCGGCGTCGTCCAGAGAATCGAATCGCGCGCTCTTTCGAGACTGGCTGGTGGAGGTGCTACGGGTCCCGGCGCCGTACCCGTATCGCTGCGGCTGCGAGGGTAAGGCTCCCCTGTGCCCGACCTGCAGCGGCGACGCGATCGAGCAGACGATTTTGCGGGAAGGTCCCGGGACCATCGCCGCCCTGATCGGGGAACCGGTGGGCGGATCGTCTACCGGCGCCTCGGTTCCCCCGGAGGCATTCTGGCGCCGGGTCCGCGAGCTCTGCGACCAGTACGAGATCCTTCTCGTGGCGGACGAAGTGCTCACCGGCGCCGGGAGAACCGGCACCTGGTCGGCGCTGGAGCCGTATGGAGTGCTTCCCGACCTGATGCTGGTCGGCAAGGGAATCGCCGGAGGCTACGCGCCGCTCTCGGCCGTAGTGGCGCCCAGGCGGCTGGTGGACGTTGTGGCCCAAGGCTCCGGCAGCTTCCTCCATGGGCAGACGTTCTCCCACCATGCTACGCTTTGTGCCGCGGGAACGGCGACGCTTCGATATCTCCGGCGACATCGCCTGGTGGAGCGCTGCGCCGAGGTGGGCCGCGTCCTTCACCAGCGGCTGGAGCGGCTGCGAGACCATCCTTTAGTCGGCGACATTCGAGGACGCGGTCTGCTGGCGGGAATCGAATTCGTAGCCGACAGGCAGACCCGCCGACCTCATGACCCCTCGCTTCGAGTGGCCGAGCGGTTTGCGGCCGAGGCGCTGAACTCGGGTGTGATGGTGTGGCCCAATGCGGGGCAGCTGGAAGATGGGACCGGAGACCTGGCGATGCTGGCACCGCCTTTTGTGATCGATGAGGATCAGATCGACGAGCTGGTACTCGGGCTCAGCCGCGCACTGGACCGGACCGCTGCCGATCTGAGGAGCGCATCATGACGACCGCAACCAAGATCACCTACACCTCTGCCAGCGGTAATCTGGAGGAGTTCCACCAGCGGTTCGACTCCGCGCTCGAGGCCATCCGTCGTGAGGCCGGGCGGCTGCACCCGTTCCATATAGACGATGCAGCGGTCGAGACCGCCGCCGAGCCGCTGGTGGACCGCTCTCCGATCGACACCAGCCTGGTGCTGGGCCGGTTCAGCGCCGCGGGGCCGGAGCACGTGGACTCCGCGGTGAAGGCGGCACGGCGGGCGCAGCGGGAATGGGGCGTCTGGCCCTGGCGCGATCGAGTGGCGCTGCTGCGTGGTGCGGCGTCCCTCATCCGGGAACGGAAGTATCAGCTCGCGGCGCTGATGAGCCTCGAGGTGGGGAAGAGCCGGCTGGAGGCCATGGGCGACGCCGAAGAGTCGGCCGATCTGATCGACTACTACTGCCAGCAGGTGGAAGACGCCGACGGCTTCGTCCGGCCGATGAGCCGGATCACCCCGGTGGAGCGCAACACCGATGTGCTCCGCCCCTATGGCGTGTTTGCCTGTATTGCTCCATTCAACTTTCCGCTGGCGCTCTCGGCCGGCATGTCATCGGCCGCGCTGGTCGCGGGCAATGGGGTGGTGTACAAGCCGGCGGAAGAGACGCCGTGGACCGGGCTCGAACTGTATCACATCTACCGGGACGCGGGGCTGCCTCCGGGAGTGTTCAACATCCTGTTCGGGCGGCGGGAGGACATAGGCGATCCGCTCTGGCAGCACCCCGGCGTGGACGGCGTGGTGTTCACCGGATCGAAGGCGGTAGGGCTCAGAATCCATGCCGGGCTCAGCGGCGGCTGGATCAAGCCCGCACTGCTGGAGCTGGGCGGAAAGAACGCGGCCATCGTGCTGGAGAGCGCTGATCTGGACGCCGCGGCCGAAGGCGTGATGCGCTCGGCGTTCAGCCTGCAGAACCAGAAGTGCAGCGCGACATCGCGGGTGTACGTTCAGCGCGAGGTGGCCGCGCCCTTCATCCAGCGGCTGGTGGAGAAGACCCGCGGCATCCGGATGGGCGATCCCTCGGAGCGGGACGTCTTCTTCGGCCCGGTGATCAACCAGCAGGCAGTGGATCGGTTCGAGCGCGCGGTATCCCAGGCACGAACCGAGGGCAGCATCGTGCTGGGAGGGGAGCGGCTCCTGGGTGGCGCGTTCGATCGGGGGTACTTCGTTGCTCCCACGATTGCGCGATTGCCGCTGGAGAGCACGCTCTACCGGGACGAGCTATTTGTGCCGTTTGTCGCGATCGGCGAGGTGAGTGGCCTGGATCAGGCGCTCGAGGAGACCAACCGGGTAGAATACGGACTCACGGCAGGCATTTTCTCCAAGAATCCTGCGGAGGTGGCCCGGTTCTTCGATGAGGTGGAGGCCGGGGTGTGTTACGCCAACAAGCGGACCGGTGCGACAACGGGGGCCTGGCCCGGCGCCCAGCCGTTTTGCGGCTGGAAGGCATCGGGCTCCACCGGGAAGGGCGGATGCGGCCCCTATTATGTCGCCCAATTCATGCGAGAGCAGAGCCGAACGGTCATAGAGGGATAAGGAAACACTTCATGAGCCCGCGCAACTACCCCAGCATCGTCGTGCCGCCCCCCGGCCCCAAGGCGCAGGCCGTGGTGGCGCGCGACGCGGAATGGACCTCCACCTGCTACATCAAGGAGTACCCGCTGGTCGTCGCGCGGGGCAGCGGGGTGATGGTGGAGGATGTGGACGGCAACCGATATCTCGACTTCATGGCGGGCATCGCGGTGTCCTCCACCGGATACGGCCATCCCAAGGTGGTCGCGGCGGTGAAGGAGGCGGCCGACCGGTTCCTGCACATCTGCGGGTCCGATTTCTACTACGAGGGGATGGCCAACCTCTGCGAGCGGCTGGCCAGAGTGGCGCCGGGGTCGTCCAAGAAGCGGGTGTTTCTCACCAACTCGGGAACGGAAGCCACGGAGGCAGCAATCAAGCTGGCCCGCTACGCCACCGGGAGAACTGCCATCATCGCGTTCCGCGGCGCATTTCACGGGCGGACCACCGGAGCAGTGACGCTCACGTCGAGCAAGGCGCGACAGCATGCGGGTTTCGGTCCGCTGCTGCCCGACGTGCACCACGTGCCGTACGCCTACCGCTACCGTTGTCAGTTCTGCGGTGACGAGCCGGCTTGCAATCGCGGATGCATCGGGGTGATCGAAGAGGACCTGTTCGCCCGCCACCTCGATCCCCACGATGTCGCCGCCATCTTCATCGAGCCGATTCAGGGAGAAGGTGGCTACGTGGTACCGCCTCCCGGATATCTGGCAGACCTGCGGGCGCTGTGCGACCGCTACGGAATTCTGCTCGTGGCCGACGAGGTCCAGTCGGGTGTGGGCCGGACCGGAAAGATGTTCGCCTGCGAGCACGAAGGCGTCGAGCCCGACATCCTGCTCACGGCCAAGGGGCTGGGCTCGGGCATGCCGATCGGCGCCATGATCTCCCGGGAGTCGATCACCACCTGGGAGAGCGGGTCGCATGGCTCCACGTTTGGCGGGAACCCGGTCTGCTGCGCCGCCGCCCTGGCCACCCTGGACCTGGTGGAGGGCGGGCTGATGGCCAACGCCGCGCGTCTGGGCGAGCGGCTGATGGCCGGAGCCTGCCGGCTGATGAACAAGCATTCCTGCATCGGCGATGTGCGGGGCCGGGGGCTGATGGTGGGAATGGAGTTCGTGAACGACCGGACATCGAGGGAGCCCGCGCCGGAGCTGGTGCATGAGCTGGTGCAGCGGACATTTCGCCAGGGACTGTTACTGCTGGGCGCCGGGAAGAGCTCGCTCCGGCTGGCGCCGCCGCTGGTGATCGACGAGCAGGACATGGATACCGCACTGGGGCTGATCGACGGCTGCCTGGACGAGATCGCTTGAGCGTTCGCTCCAAAGTCGTCAGCATGCGGGATGCGATCGCGCGGTACGTCCATGACGGCGACACCGTAGTTATTGAAGGCTTCACCCACCTGATCTGCTTCGCTGCCGGGCACGAGATCATCCGGCAGCAGCGGCGGAACCTCACGCTGTGCCGGCTCACGCCGGACCTCATTTACGACCAGATGATCGCCGCGGGCTGCGCCCGGAAGCTGGTGTTCTCCTGGGCGGGGAATCCGGGGGCCGGCTCGCTGCACGCGTTTCGCCGGGCGGCGGAAGGGAAGGGACAGCCGCTGGAGCTGGAGGAATACTCTCACTTCGGGATGGTGGCCCGACTGAGTGCGGGCGCGGCTCGGCTCCCGTTCTGGACGCTCCGGAACTACATGGGGACCGACCTGCCGGCGGCAAACCCTCAGATCCGGAGTGTGAGCTGCCCCTACACCGGAGAGACTCTCGCCACTGTGCCCGCGCTCAATCCTGATCTCACCATCGTTCACGCCCAACGGGCCGATCCAGAGGGCAACGCCCAGATCTGGGGACTGCTCGGCGTGCAGAAGGAGGCGGCGTTCGCCTCTCGCCATGTGATCGTGGTGGTGGAGGAGCTGGTGGACGAGTCGGTCATCCGAGCCGATCCCAACCGCACGGTGATCCCGGGGTTGATCGTGGATGCGGTGGTGGTGGAACCCTGGGGCGCTCATCCCTCGTACGCGCAGGGATATTACGACCGGGACAACCAGTTCTATGTGGGGTGGGAGAAGATCTCCCGGGATCCGGCGGCGCTGGACCGGTATCTCCAGGAGTTCGTGTTTGCAGTCAAGGATCGGGCCGAGTACATCCAGAGGTGCGCGGGTTTGGAACGACTCAAGGCCAAGGAGCGTATCTGTGCGGGGGTGAATTATGGGTTTTAGATCCATGTTTCGAGAGAACACCTCATCCGAGAGAGCGAAGCGACCGAAGGATCTTGCCCGCTTCTCGAAGCAGCCGTTGAGTAGATCCCTCGCTGCGCTCGGGATGAGGTGGCGTCCACGTGCGCTTGGCCTGAGTCGACTTCGGTGGAGTTGATTTACACTCCTGCTGAAATGATGACCGCGGTCGCCGCGCGCGAGCTGCGCGATGGCGAGGTGGTGTTCGTGGGGATCGGGCTGCCGAACCTGGCCTGCAACCTGGCCCGAGCCACCCACGCGCCGAACCTGGTGCTCATCTACGAGTCGGGCGCGGTAGGTGCCGTGCCCGAGCGGCTCCCGGTTTCAATCGGCGATCCGGCGCTGGTCACCGGCTCGCTGATGGTGTGCAGCATGGCCGACGTGTTTCAGTCGCTGCTGCAGAACGGGCGAATCGAGGTGGGCTTTCTGGGTGGCGCCCAGGTGGACCGCTACGGCAACATCAACACGACGGTGGTGGGGAACTACGCGAAGCCCGCGGTGCGCCTGCCGGGAAGCGGGGGGGCGGCGGAAATTGCGATTCATGCCCGGCGAACAGTGGTGATCGCGCGGCTGGAGCGGCGCGGCTTTCCGGAAGCGGTGGACTTCGTGACCAGCCCCGGGCTCCGGAGCAAGGGACGAACCCGGCGAGAGCTCGGAATGCCGGGAGCGGGCCCCACCAGAGTGGTAACCGACAAGGGAATTCTGGAAGCTGACCCGACGGATGGTGAGCTGGTGCTCTCCGCCCTGTACCCCGGCGTTGACATATCCGATGTGACCGCAAACGTTGGGTGGTCGCTTCGTTGCACCAGCCGCCTGCAGCAGGTGGAACCGCCCTCCGAGCGGGAGCTGTATCTCCTGCGTGAGGTGCTTGATCCAGGCCGACTGTATCTCAAAGGGTGAAGTTCTGTCCGAAGAGTTGTCACCCCGAGCGCAGCGAGGGGGCCGAAACTCGATATTTTACTCATCGTTGTTCGCCCGGGATGATTCTGTCGAATGGCCCGGACCTACTATGTCTACATTCTGGCAAGCCAGTCACGCGAACTGTACGTGGGGATGACGAACGACGTGTACAGGCGGGTATCGCAGCATCGAACCGGCCTGGACCCGAACAGTTATACCGCCAAGCATCGAACGTTCCGGCTCGTCTACTGTGAATCCACGCATGATCCGCTCACTGCGATTCGTCGAGAGAAGCAGATCAAAAGCTGGAGTCGGCGAAAGCGGTGGAGTTGATCGAGCGGGCAAATCCAGATTGGAGGGACCTTGCTGAGGAAGTTCAGTAAGAAAGGCTCCGGTCCCCTCGCTTTGCTCGGGGTGACAGCGCCATCCGGCTCCTCGCTACGCTGGGATGAGAATTAGTGGCTCTACCACAGAGTAAATTCGAAGCCGCACCTGCCCCTCAGGTCGAGCTCCCACGGGTGCTCGGCCTCCGGGACGTGGTGTTGTTCAACATCGTGGCGATACTCAGCCTGCGCTGGACCGCCACGGCGGCCGCCGCAGGGCCCAGCTCGCTGACGATGTGGGTGCTCGCCGCCCTGCTCTTCTTCATTCCGCAGGGTATGGCGGTGAGCTATCTCTCCGCCCGTTTTCCCCATGAAGGCGGGATCTACTTCTGGGCCAAGCAATCGTTCGGCGAAAGCCACGGATTTCTCTGCGGCTGGACCTACTGGGTCAACAACATCCTGTACTACCCCAACCTGCTGATGTCGACCGCCGCCATTGGCACATACGTGATCGGCCGGGGCGACACCGCTCTGATGGACAACTGGACCTACATCTTCGTCGCCACGTTGACCTCGCTCTGGCTGGCGGTCTGGCTGAACATCGTGGGACTTAAGACCGGCAAGTGGCTGCAGAATCTCGGCGCCTTGGGCACCTACATTCCCGGAGCGGTGCTGGTGGGGTTCGGCCTTCACGCCATGCTCACCCGCGCCCCGGCAACACCGATCACCTGGGCAACGGTAAGGCCCCACTTCGACGATATGTCCCAGATCAACCTGTGGGCCTCGATTGCATTCGCCTATGCCGGACTGGAGCTCTGCGCCGTGATGGGCGGCGAGGTAAAAGACCCCAGACGCACCCTGCCGAGATCGATCTACATCTCCGCGCCGTTCATTGCATTCCTGTATATCGCGGGCACCGCCTCGCTGCTCTGGCTCCTGCCGAGTGCGGACGTGCACATCGTGTCGGGATTCTTCCAGGCCATGGCCGCCGGCGCGCGGGACTTCGGGGGCCTGGCCTGGCTGATCCCATTTGCCGCCACGCTCTATGTGCTGGGGAACATCGGCGGAGTCGGGGCCTGGCTCACCGGGCCGGCCCGGGTGGCGTTCGTCATCGGACTGGACCGATACTTCCCCCCGGCGTTCGGCCGAGTTCACCCGCGATGGAAGACGCCCTACGTCGCCATCCTCACCCAGGCAGTGCTCGCTACCGTGTTCCTGGTGCTGTCGGTGCTGGGGAAGGGCACGACCGTGGAACGGGCCTACCTGATTCTGCTCGACACCATGCTGCTGATTTACTTTATTCCGTATCTCTACCTGTTTCTCTCCTACCTGCGCACGAGCCTCAACGAGCGGCAGACCGAGGCACTCCCCTGGCACGAGCGACGTTCCGTCACGGTGGTGACCGGGATGGCCGGCTTCCTGCTCACGGTGGGTGCCATGGTCGTAGCCACAATCCCGCCCTCGGACACGGCCGAGCCGTGGCTCTTTCGGCTCAAGGTGATCGGGGGGGCAGCACTGTTCGTGGTCATCGGCGGGGTAGCGTACTGGCGCGGCCGCCGGCGCCAGGTGCTGGCTGCCTGAGACGTTCCAGCCTGCAGAGATTGTCGCCTCGGACATCCATGCGTCTCGTCACCCTGCTGGCGGTTGTACTCTCCGCATCCGCCTCGGCACCAGCGGCCCTGATTGCTCAGCGCCAGCCGGTCCTGCGGCAGATCAAGGTCCCCCACAGCTACTACTACCGCGAGATGTACCTGCCGCAGCTGACCAGCGGACCAAGCAGTGTCACCTGGTCTTCCGACGGGCAAGAGCTGATCTACTCGATGCAGGGCTCGCTCTGGCGCCAGCGAATCGGAAGCGAGCAGGCCCATCAACTCACCTCCGGGCCGGGCTACGACTATCAACCCGACTGGTCTCCCGACGGAGCCGAGGTGGTATACGCGTCGTATCGCAACGACGCGGTCGAGCTCCGTCTGTTGAATCTGCACAGCGGCGAGAGCCGGCCGCTGGTCAGCAACGGCGCGGTCAACGTGGAGCCGCGCTGGTCTCCGGATGGAAAGCGGATCGCCTACATCTCCAGCGCCTACGAGGGCCGCTGGCACGTCTTCGTCACCTCGGCTGCGGAAGAACAGGCACCAGGCGGTGAGCGGATCACCGAGGACCGGGATGGCCGCCTCCCGCGCTACTACTATGGCGCCTACGACCAGTATCTCTCGCCCACCTGGTCAGCCGATGGACAGGAACTGATCCTGATCTCCAATCGGGGACACATCTGGGGCTCCGGTGGATTCTGGCGGATGTCTGCTCGCAGTCGCTCCCCGCTCCGAGAGATTCACTACGAGGAAACCACCTGGCGGGCACGACCGGACTGGAGCCGGGACGGCAAGCGGGTGGTGTACAGCTCCTATCTGGGCGGGCAGTGGAATCACCTCTGGGTCATGACGGCGGACGGCGATGATCCCTTTCAGCTGAGCTACGGCGAGGGCGATGCCACCGCGCCGCGCTGGTCGCCCGACGGCAGCCGAATCGCGTACGTCTCCAATGCCGAGGGAGATCTGCAGATTCGGATCGTGACGGTTCCCGGCGGATCGATCGAGGCGCTGCGCTCACCGGTGCGCAAATATCTCCTGCCTACGGGCCGGATCAGCCTGACGGTAGTGGATGCCGCCGGGCGGTCGATTCCGGCCCGGGTCTCGATCACCGGAGGCGACGGCCGGAGCTACGGACCGGAGAACGCCTGGATGCGCGCGGACGACAGCTTCGACCGCGGGGAACGGCCCTTCGAGTATGGCTACTTCCATAGCACGGGCAGATCCCGGGTTACGGTCCCCACCGGACGAGTCGACGTGGAGGTGTCACGCGGCCCGGAGTATCGGGTGGAGCGGCGGTCGCTGCAGGTAAAGCCTGGCGCTGTGATCCCGGTTCGCATCGTGCTCAGGCGCCTGGCGAACCTGCCGGCCGACGGTTGGTACAGCGGAGACCTGCACATCCACATGAACTACGGCGGCAACTACCGCAACACGCCCCGACGCCTGGCGGCGCAGGCCCGGGCCGAGGACCTCCACATGGTGGAGAACCTCATCGTGAACAAGGAGGGGAGAATCCCAGACATCTCCTGGTTCTCCGGCCGGGTCGACCCCGCCTCTCAGCCCGGGACCGTGATCGCGCACGATCAGGAGTATCACACCAGCTACTGGGGGCACGTCGGCCTTCTGGGGCTCACCCGAAACATTCTCCTGCCGGGGTATTCCGGATATGTGAACACCGCGGCGGCAAGCCTCTACCCGACCAACGCCGCAATCATGGACCTGGCGCATCAGCAGGGCGGGATCACCGGATACGTTCATCCGTTCGACAGCCATCCCGACCCGGGTGACTCCAGCAAACCGCTGACCAATGAGCTTCCGGTGGACGTCGCGTTGGGCAAGGTGGACTACTATGAGGCGCTGGGATTCGTCGACGATTACGTCGCCACGGCCAGGGTGTGGTATCAGCTGCTCAACTGCGGATTCCGCCTGCCGGCCGGAGCGGGTACCGACGCCATGGCCAACTTCGCGTCGCTGAGAGGTCCGGTGGGGCTCAATCGGGTGTTTGTCCGGAGCGGGGCGCCGCTGGAACGGGGTCGCTGGCTGCGCGCGCTCAAGGCGGGACGAAGCTTTGCCACCAACGGCCCACTGCTCGGCTTTACCCTCGAAGGCCGGGGATTGGGTGATGAGGTGACGGTGCGGCCGGAGAAGAAGCAGCTGGTGGCTCGGGTGACGCTCCGGTCATTCGTCCCGGTGGACCACCTGGAGATCGTGCGCAACGGAACGGTGGTCTCCGAGATCCCGCTCCCCAAGATGCGGACCAGCGTGTCCACCGAGGTGCAGCTGCCGCAGCAGGGAAGCGGTTGGTACCTGCTCCGGGCCCGGGCGAACGCACCAGAGTACCCGGTGCTCGATGTCTACCCCTACGCGACAACCAGCCCGATCTACGTCAGCGTGAATAAAGAGCCGATCCGATCGGACGAAGATGCCCGCTACTTCATCGCCTGGCTGGACCGGCTTCGGGCAGGCGTCCAGGCGAACACCGCGTGGAACAGCGAAGCGGAAAAAGCCTCGACCCTGGACCTGATAGCGCGGGCGCGACAGGAATTCGAGCGGCGGCTGAGCCAATGATGAGGCGATCTCTCTTCCGGGCGGGACTGCTCGCGGCCTCGATCGGCCTGTTGTCGGCCCCCGACGCATTCTCCCAGGCTACGCGGCCCCGGCTCCTGGTGATTATCTCGATCGACCAGTTTCGTCCCGACTACCTGCAGCGGTTCCGCCCCTACTTCGGCCCGGGCGGCTTCAATCTGTTGCTGAGCCAAGGCGCCGAGTTCAGCCAGGCGCAGTACGAGTACAGCATCACCCAGACGTGTCCGGGGCACGCTGTCATCCTCACCGGGAGCTACGCCAACAAGAACGGTATCGTGGCGAATACGTGGTACAACCCGGCGCTGCGGCGGGCGGAATACTGCGCGGCCGACACCGCAGCCAAGCTGATCGGCGCGAGCTCGGAGGGACGCTCGCCCCGTAACCTTCGGGATTCCACGGTGGGGGATGAGCTGAAGCGGGCTACTGGAGGGCGAAGCCGAGTGATTGCCATCGCCGGGAAAGACCGGTCGGCGATCATGATGGGAGGCCACCTGGCCGACGCAGCCTACTGGACCGAGGACACGGTGGTGGCCAGCTCCACCTATTACATGAAGGAGCTGCCGCCCTACGTGAGCCGATTCAACAGCAGCGGCGCGATCAGCAAATACCAGGGGCGCAGCTGGGACCACGTCCTGCCGGCGGCGGCTTATTCGATCGCCGGCCCGGACAATGTGGCGGCCGAGGAAGACCCCGGCGGCATGGGCCGCACCTTTCCCCATCAGCTCGCAACCGGCGCTTCGAGCAAAAGCTTCATCGAGGGGTTCGAGACCTCTCCGTTCGAGAACGAGGTGCTGGTCGATTTCGCGATGGAGGTGGTCCGGGCCGAGCACCTGGGTGGAGATGAAGACCCCGACCTGCTGGCAATCGGCTTCTCCGCCAACGATCTGGTGGGCCACAGCTACGGGCCGGACAGCCATGAGATGATGGACATCACCATCCGTACCGACCGGCTGCTGGAGCGGTTCTTCACGTTTCTGATGCAGCAGGTGGGGCGGGACAACCTGGTTATCGCCCTCACCGCCGATCACGGCGTGGCCTCGCTTCCCGAGCTGTTGCGCGCCCGGCGGCCCAGCACCAATGCCGGCCGCATCGATCCCGCGGTAATCGCCGATGCCGCAGAGCGGGCGTTGCGATTGCGGTTCGGCACGCCGCGGGCGCCGGGCTGGCTTGAGCGTCCCAACTGGATAATGAATCAGAGCTGGCCCTTCCTCTATCTGAACCTGCCGGCATTGGAAGACCGCGGAGTAAAGCTGGAGGACGCCGAGCTGGTGGCAAAACGAGCGGTCCAGGCGGTGCCGGGCGTAGCGCAGGTGCTCACCTCTGCCGAGCTGGCTCAGCAACGCGCCGGGGGAAACCACTCCCGCTCGGAGCTGAGCTACGATCCGGAGCGGAGCGGCCATGTGTTCTACGTTCTGGCTCCGTATCTGCTGCCGGGTACCCGGCCCGAGGGGACCACGCATGGCTCACCGTGGACATACGACACGCACGTGCCGCTGCTGCTGTTTGGGTCAGGGATCAAGCCGGGGAGGTATGGAGAGGTGGTAGGGGTCGCGGATCTGGCGCCGACGCTGTCGACGCTGCTCGGAATCCCGGCGCCGAACG
>DATKJJ010000455.1:0-8473 GCA_035543695.1 Gemmatimonadales bacterium
GTGTAGGCGTCGTCGAAATCGGCTGCACTCACGAGACTCAGGGTTTGTTCGAAATCGGCTTCGGTTTCCCCCGGGAATCCGACGATGATATCGGTGGAGAAGGTGATCCGCGGCATGGCCCGACGGAGGTCGCTGACCACCTCCAGATATCGCTCCCGGGTGTAGCGCCGAAGCATTCGCCTGAGCACTGCATTCGAGCCGCTCTGGACCGGCAGGTGCACGTGCTCGCACACCGCCGGGGTTGTGGCCATTGCGTCGATGACGCGCGGTGTGAAGTCCGTGGGATACGGACTGGTAAACCGCAGGCGGCGCAAACCGCTGAGCCCGCCGGCCGCACGAAGCAGATCGGCGAAGTCGTGCTCACCGTCGTGATAGCTGTTGACTGTTTGGCCGAGCAGAGTGACCTCGCTGGTTCCCTGCTCTACCAGCTCCGCAACTTCCCGGATAACGTCGGCCAGGCGGCGGCTTCGTTCCGGGCCCCGCGTGTAAGGGACGATACAGAAAGTGCACCGGTAGTCGCAGCCCCGTTGTACCGTGACGAATGCGGTCGGTGCTTTTTGCCGCGAAGCCGGCACATCCTCATAGTGTTCCCAGGAACGAAACTCGGTGTCGGAGGATCGGTGACCCTGCCGTGCCCGGCTGAGCAGCTCCGGAAGATTGCGATAGGCATCCGGACCCACCACGAGATCAACCCGGGGCACCTTGGCCAGCAGTGCGGGGCCCAGTCTCTGGGCCATGCAGCCTACCACGCCGAGTACGCTTCCTTCCCGCTTATACCGCTGGAGCTCCCCCATACGGCCGATAACCCGCTGCTCGGCGTTGTCCCGGACTGCGCAGGTGTTCACCAGCATGACGTCGGCCTCCGCCGGGCTCTCGGTGCTGACATACCCGTCACGGCGGAGAACTCCGAGCATCAGCTCGGAGTCGGCCACGTTCATCTGGCAGCCGTAGGTCTCGATGTACACCCGTTTCATAATGGGAAAGTATAGCACTATGGCCGGACGGAGATTCCCAGCGTCAGGATGAAACCGTGTTCGGAGTGCACGCCCTCCGACCTCCAGACGTGTTCGACCGCCAGGTCCACTCCACCGCGCTGCTGGGCGAACCGCATTCCGCTTCCAATGGAAACGGCGTACTCGTGCGGCTCGGTGCCCGGCTCCAGGGGAAAGGGCAACCGGGCGTAGCGGCCGCCAAAACGGAGCGGCCGGCGATAGGGACGCTGCACGTCTGGCGTATACTCGCCCCCCAGAGCCACCTCGAACGTGTTGTTCGCTCCTACTCCACCTTGCGCCACCAGATCGCTGTTCGCAGCCGACCAGGTGCGGAGAATGGTTTGGGTAGCCAACCCGAATTTGGGCGCCGGCTGCCATCGAATCCCCAGCCCGAAGGTATAGGGCAGGTCCACCGTGGCCACCTGGGTCGAATCACGATCGACGCTGACGTGCCCGTCGGCGCGGACCAGAGCCGCTACGGCAAACCGAGGTCCCATCTGCCGTATCGCCCCACCGCTGATTCCGAATCCAGCAAAGGAGATTTCTGCCTTCTGAACACTCGACAGATAGGTTGAATCGTTGAACGACCGTCGGGACTCTACACGATTGGAACCGGTGATTACATGGACGCCCGCACCCAGCAGCCAACGGTCACGGATACGGTAGGCCCCTGCCGCACGCAGATCACTGAGACCACCGCGGGAAGTGAAGGTATCCGTCACTCCGACCGGGCCGCCCCGAAGGTCCAGCGTGCCGGAGCTGACGATGCTGAAGTCCCGATCGGTGTAGCCCGAATAGCTGAACCCCAGCGCTGTTCCGGTCTGCCGTACCGGACCCACGATCATCAACAGAGGAAATCTGGTGTCACGGGTCGATGCGGTGCCGGCGGGATTCTCCACAGTGCGGAAGGCCCCGCTGGCCGTGAAGATGCTCGTCAGGGCCGTAACCCCGGCCAGTGCTGCCGGATTCAAGCTGGATTCCGAATCGAAAAGCCCGAACGCCCCGCCCGAGGCGATGACCCGCGCGTTCAGTCCCCGGCCGGGGAATCCGAGACCTCGCACCCCGAATTGGGATGATTGGGCCCCCGCGATGCCGGGCACGATCGTCAGTAACCCAAGCAGCCAAGCGGAGCGCATCAGGGATTCTCGAAGGGAAACGAGCGCAGATAACTGACCCGGAGACGAGGCCGGACGGCGGGGTCAGCCGCCCGACTGGAGTAGAACACGGGACGGGAGAAGCTTGCCGCCTCGAGCTCGGGGGTGAGCGAGAGCAGCAGCCCGGCGGGCCGGGACTCCCCGATCCATACCTGCTGCAGCAGCCGCACCATCTCCAGCGCTTCGGTGGTCGACGATCCGACGGGAATGGTATCAATAGCCACGCCGAATCTGGACTCGACCGGGGACTTGGCGCCGAGGTCGCTGAGAATTCCGCGGGCCACTATTCGTACGGGATCCGTGGCCAACCCGGTGAGCGGGGTAACCGGGGTCAATTCCAGGGTCGCGCGGATCACCGTCGCCGAATCCCGGATGCGGGAGGGCAACTCGAATCGGATGAGAGAGCGCGCCGAGGGATTGCCCCCCACAGTAAGCACTGTGGAGTCGACCGCCTCTGGAACGGCGGGTAGGGACGTATTGAAGGTTGCCGTGAGCGGAAAAGTTCTAAGCCTAGCAGCGCCGGTGTCGGGGATGGCGACAGTCGCATAGGTCAAGAACACACCACCGGTCCCCGCTGCAGACGCGCCCAGCCGGACACCGGTAAAGCTCGGGGCATCGAGCCGGACCCCGAGGGAAAGAACGCCGCTATCGGCCGGCGTCAGAGCGATCCGCGAAAGATCGCTGCCCTGCACCACTGCGCGGAGCACTCCCGACTTAACGGAGTCCGGAATCGGTACGGTCAGCACCAGATTCTCGGGTACGAACGCCGGGTCGAGCTGGGCGTAGCTGGTGGTGGAATCGATGAAAGGCGGAAGCCGGTAAAGCAGGAGCTGAAGCCCGGGAGCCATGCTGTCCCGGGCCAGCACGGTAAAGCCGAAGGCGACGGAGTCGATCACGTAGCTCCGCACGGTATCCCGCACAGTGACCGAGTCGCTTCGGGGAGGAAAGCGCATAACGGCGCGTTCCTCGAAGCCCTTGAGGCCGTTGGAAACCAGGAGGGCCGGGGCAGCCTGCGGTTTAACGTATCCTACGAAGCTGCTATCAGACCCAGGTATAGCGCTGAGTATCTCATCTACTACTTGAGGTGAGCCGCCGGGGCAGAGGGCGGGACAATCGCCCGGCGACGTCAGTTTCTCCTGACAACCGCCCAGCAAAAGAGCCCCTCCCAACGCCAGACGCCATCCTCTCACCGGAGCTGCTCGGGGCCAAAGGCGGCGGGAAGCAGGTCGGAAAGGAGCCAAGTGACGGTTCGCTGGGCGCCCACACCCTGGATCGGGAGATCCAGCCCGAACTCCGCCAGAACCTGGCGGCAGGCTCCGCATGGAGCTGCCGGTGGATCCACATCCGAGACCACGACCGCCCGGCGAAAATGCTGGACCCCGGCGCTGACCGCCGCGCAGATAGCCGCCCGCTCGGCGCAAATCGTGAGACCGTAGGAGGCGTTTTCGACATTGCACCCCATGAAGACGGTGCCGTCGTCTGCCTCCAGCGCGGCCCCGACCCGGAACCGGGAGTACGGTGCATACGCTCGAGCCTGAGCGGAGCGCGCAGCGGCAATCAGCGAATCAGTCACGCCAAACCTCGGACAGAAACGAGGTGCCGGACGCGAGCGCCGGCACGTGAAAGAACTCAGCAACGGTTTGCCCGATGTCGGCGAAGGTGGAGCGGCGGCCGAGATCCACCGGACGTATTCTGGGACCCTGCACGAGCAGCGGGACTACCTCGCGCGAGTGATCGGTCGAAGCGGTCGTGGGGTCGTTCCCGTGATCGGCGGTAAAGATAATGAGGTCCTGGTCCCGGACTTTCCCCAGCAGACGAGGCAGCGTGGCATCAAGCTCCCGCAACCCGCCATAGAACCCCGGCACATCGTTGCGGTGGCCCCAGGTCTGATCGAACTCGATGACATTGGCCAGCAGGAGACCCTCGCTAAGCGTCTCCAAAGCCTCCTGAATCAAATCGTACGCCTCGCGATTGGTTGCGGCGTGAACGCTGGAGATGCTCCGTCCAGCGAACAGGTCGTCAACCTTGCCAACGCCTGCTCGGGCAATGCCCGCTTCTGCCAGGCGGTCAAGCAGCGTCGGACCGGGCGGTGTCAGGCTGAAGTCTCGTCGGTGGGGTGTGCGAACCCAGGCGCCGGGCTCGCCGACGAAGGGCCGGGCGATGACTCGCGATACCGCGTGCTCGCCCCGAAGCAGGTTGCGCGCCCGCTCACAGGCCTGATACAGCTCCGTCAAGGGAACTGTGGACTCGTGGGCCGCGACCTGAAATACACTGTCGGCGGAGGTATAAACGATCCACCGTCCGCTGCGGCAGTGCTCCTCCCCATATCGGTCCAGAATCGCGGTGCCCGAGCTCGGCAGGTTGCCCAGCACACCCCGGCCGGTGGCGCGCTCGAACTCCTGAATCAGCTTCGGCGGGAACCCGTGCGGGTAGGTGGGAAACGGGCGCTCCAGAATGACGCCGCAGATTTCCCAGTGGCCCGTGGTGCTGTCTTTGCCGGGGCTGGCCGGCTCGCAGACGCCGAAAGCCGCCGATGGATTCGGGACACTCGCCAGGCCGTTCACCATGGCACAGCACCCTAGGCCCAGCCGCTCCAGCTCCGGCAGGCTCAGGCCTCCGACAACTCGGGCAACGTTGCCCAGCGTGTTGCTGCCGGCGTCGCCATAGGCAACTGTATCGTGGGCTGGACCGATGCCAAGGCCGTCGAGGACGATGATTGCTGCCCGCCGCATCAGGGCTTGGGGCCGGTCTGGACGAACCGGAATCGGAGCGCAGTGACTGCCTGATCCAGCAGCTGTTTTTCATCCTGCGCCAGTTTGCCCTCGGTCTTCTCGGAGAGCATCCCCAGAGTGTCGATCAGGGTCTGCGCCACCATGCGCGGATCTGTCATACCTTCCGCTCCGGGAGGCAGCTGTCCCGAAAGGGCTGCTTCGGCCTGCTGTGCCAGCCCCAGGACGAGCGAGGCGAAATGGGGGTTCATGGAGAGTTTCGGTATAGTCGGTTAACCCGGGAGCCGATCCTGGTCAGCAGCTCGTAGGAGATGGTCCCGGCCCGTTCCGCCTGGTCATCCAGGGAAATTAGACCACCATAAACGGTTCCCACGTCACCCACGGCAACCGGCTCGTCCACCAGCACCATGCACATGTCCATCGTAACCCGCGCGACGAGCGGCACCAGTCTGCCGTTCAATTCAATCTCGCGCAAACCCGGCTGAGAACCGCGGGCCGAGCGGGGAAAACCGTCGGCATAGCCCACGGCAAGCGTCGCAATGTTACAGCGGCGCTCGCTCCGGAAGCTCCCGCCATAGCCCACGGTGTCTCCCGGGTCCAAGGAGCGCAGCGCCACCACTCGGGCGCGTAGTGCAGCGACCGGCTGCGGGATCGCGGTGCCAGCAGCTCCTCCGTATAAAAAAATTCCGGGGCGCACCAGATCTCCCGCATAACGGGTTCCCCGCAAAGCGGCGGCGCTGTTGGCGGCGTGAACCAGCGAAGCTCGCCGAGGGAGCATTTCCAGCGTCTGCTGAAAGCGTTGCCACTGCAGCGCCGTGGTATCGTCATCGGATTCGGAATCGAGAAAGTGGGTGAACACTCCTTCCCATGCTGGAGCCGTTCTCAGTGTGCTCCGGATTCGCTCCAATGCCGGGGCGTCGTTCCAGCGAACCCCGCCCCGGCTCATCCCGGTATCGATCTCGAGGTGAAAGGGCCGGTCGCCCTGAGCCATCCAGGCGTCGAGTGCTACCGGATCTCCCACGGTGGGACGTAAATCATGCTGGATGAAGCGGGGAATCCATTGGGGTATGAGAGGGGTTGCCACGAGGATGGGCCGAGTGATTCCAGCGGAGCGGAGGCTCTCCCCTTCTTCAATCGACGCCACTCCGAAACCCCAGGGGCTTACCGCCTCCAGGGCTCGGGCCACTTCCACCGCGCCCAAACCATAGCCGTTAGCTTTGACCATCGGCAGCAAACGACTACCACTGACTGCGGCAACTTTGCGGGCGTTCGCCACCAGCGCGGCCAGGTCAACATCTACCCACGCACGCGAGGTCTCGGCAGAAAAAGTGGTGGTCAAGGCGGCGGGTATCATATTCGGCGCGAGGGTTACATGCAAGACAAATCGGCGCTGGGACGCGCCATGGCAATGGTGACAGATCTCCGCATGCGCTGTCCCTGGGACCGGGCCCAGACCCGCGAAACACTACGACCCTACCTGGTTGAGGAAGCGCTGGAGCTGGACCACGCCTTGGGTGAGGGTGATGCCCGCGCGATCCAGGGTGAATTGAGTGATCTGTTGCTGCACCTCGCCTTTCAGCTGGTGCTCGCCGAGGAATTAGGCGAATTCAGCACCGAAGAGGTGGCCGGCGGGCTCGAGCGAAAGATGCGCCGGCGCCATCCTCACCTGTTCGAGCTCGGTGAGCCCGAGCCATGGGAGGCAATCAAACGGCGGGAGCGCCAAGGCCGAGTGCTCGATGGCATCGTTCCTACCCTTCCCTCCCTTCTCATGGCGTGTCGCCTGCAAGAGCGGGCAGCGTCGGTGGGATTCGACTGGCCCGACGTCAGTGGGCCGCTCACGAAAATCAGGGAGGAGTTGGCGGAGGTCGAGGCGGAGCTGCACGCGACGCAGCCCGCAGATCGCCCAGGCAACCCGGACCCCAATACACCAGATCGGGTGCCCAGGGATGCCCTGATCGATGAAATTGGCGATCTGCTGTTTGCGGTGGTCAATCTCGCCCGAAAAGCCGGGGTACAGCCGGTGCTCGCACTGGATCGCGCCAACCGGAAATTCCGCACCCGGTTCGACCAGCTGGAGCGTCTGGCCGCGGAGCGAGAGATCGATGTGTCCACCGCAGGACTCGAGGTCCTTGATCGCTTGTGGGATGAGGTAAAGGCTAGGGATACAACCGGTGTATCTGGCGGGGAAACGCTATAGCCTCCCGAATGTGAGGAATTCCACAGATCCAGGCCACCGTCCGCTCGATTCCCAGCCCGAAGCCCGAGTGGACGAAGGTGCCGTACTTTCTGAGATCGAGATACCAGCGATAAGCCTCCGGATCGAGACCCTGATTCTGGATCCGGCTCAGCAGTGTGTCGTAGTTATCCTCCCGCTGGGAACCGCCGATGATCTCCCCATACCCTTCCGGAGCGAGGCAGTCATTGTTCAGAACTGTCCGCGGATCATCGGGGTTTTCCTTCATGTAGAAGGCCTTCACGTGCTTGGGATAGTTGTACACGAACACGGGACGGTCATACTCTCGCGCGAGCAACGTCTCGTCGTCTCCGCCCAGGTCGCTGCCCCAGGTCATGTCGGAGCCGAGAGCGTTGAGCCGGGCCACGGCATCGGTATAGGAAACGCGGGGAAAGGGCGGCTGGACTCGCTGCAGAGGAGCGACATCCCGCTCCAGCTCCTTCAGCTCCTCCGGACGCCGTTCCAGCGCACGACCTACCAGGTAGCTGACGAATTCCTCCTGCAGGCGCATGTTGGCGTCGGAGTCGTTGAAGGCGACTTCCGGCTCGACCATCCAGAACTCGGTAAGATGCCGGCGGGTCTTGGACTTTTCGGCCCGGAAGGTGGGGCCGAAGCAATAGACCTTTCCGAGGGCCGCCGCCGCAGCTTCCACATACAGCTGACCGGTCTGGGCGAGATAGGCCTTACCCAGATCGAAGTAGTCGGTAGCAAAGAGGTTTCCCGCCTCTTCGCCGATGGCTCCGGTCAAAATGGGAGTATCTACCAGAACAAAGTCTCGCTGGTAGAAGAAGTCGCGGATGGCCTGCGCCACCTCGCTGCGCACCCGGGCAACGGCGGCCTGGCGGCGGCTCCGAAGCCACAGGTGTCTATGCTCGAAGAGGAAAGTCGTCCCATGCTCTTTGGGGGTGATAGGAAAATCAGGGCTGCTCCCGAGCAGCTCGACCGACTGGACCGCCAGCTCGTAGCCACCGGGCGAGCGCGGCTCGGCTCTTACGGTCCCGATCACCGCCACGCTGGACTCATGGGTCAGAGCCGAAAACGTGGCCCAGGTGGCTTCCGTGACCTCTTTTTTCGAAAGAACGCCTTGGACGTAGCCCGAACCGTCGCGGAGGACCACGAACGCGATCTTTCCGCTGGAGCGCGTCGTCACGACCCAACCTCTCACGGTGACGGTTTCGCCCACGTGCGCGTGAAGCCCGCTGATGTTCGCTACGGCCATGCTGTATCCGCTGGGAGTGTGTGCCGCCTTCGAGGAGCGTTGAGTCTAGCCCTGCTGCTGGGAAGCGTCAACGCAGCCTGCATAAACTTCCGTCCGCCGCCGACACCGCTGGCAACGAGCGTTGCCGGCGATGCCCCCACACCGGT
>DATKJJ010000456.1:0-2401 GCA_035543695.1 Gemmatimonadales bacterium
TGGGTCAGTGATGGTGTTCAGCCGAGTGATGGTGGCCACCGTTCATCATTTCAGGGGGGGCACCTTGTACCCGAACATCGTGCAGGTAGACGGAGTCTCCCCGGGCGACGGCAGGCCATGCCTTGCCGTCCTGGGGCAGCACGATGCCGCCGAGGGCCCCCATCCCTCCGTCTTCCAGCACCTTCCCCGTCGGATTGTTGTATTCCGCCGTGAGGCGATACACGTGATCGGGAGTGAGCTGCACGCCAAAGGGCAGGAAGTAATGGATGGGCATGCCGACGACCTCGCCCTTGTCGTCGAGCTTGGGTCGGGCAGACCAAAGCAGTTTCCCGGCAGAGACGTCCTCGAGCTTGAGGCCGGTGCCGTACTCATGCAGGTGGCTTCCCGCGGCCAGCAGCCGTGCCGCCACGGCCGGACGGCCTTCCCAGCTTCGGGTAGAGCGGCCCGGCGGCAAATCGAAGGCGTGCCGGCCCGCCGGTGGCATCACGTCCAGATACACCGGACGGATCCCAACCGGCCGGAGCCATGACGTGGAGGGAGTCAGCCCCAGCTGTACCCGCAGTTTCACACCGTGATGCTCTCGGGGGGTCGGATTGTGCAGCATGGCGGTGACCAGGAGACTGTCACCGCGATGGACCGGATAGCCCAGGAACCAGGGAAGGCCGTACGGCTTGGTCTCCGATCCCGCTGCACCGATGCGGAGTCTGATCTGGCTGAACAGCTCCCGCTGCTCCGGCGCAATCAGATTGAGATGGTGCAGCGCTCCGGGGATCTTCTCGCCTCGCTCGTCCACCACGTCGAACGCGATGCTTCGGAGCCAGCCTTCCACCGGCAATGCGAGCGTGAGGGGCCGGGGCTGCTCGACCTCATCGTGGCTGGCCGCCGACGGCAGGTGGAACGGCCCCAGCTCGATGGTGTATTCCTCGGTGGGACCGCCGGCCGCTGCACCGAGGATGACTGCCAGGCAGCCGGCCAGCGCCAGCCAGCGCCACCGCCGCCGAGCCAGAATCTTCCTCACCATCCCTGGGCTCGCTCCCAGGCCCGCACTCGCTGGCGGGCCGCGTCGAACAACCGCTCGTAGTTTCCCTTGCGCACTTTCTCGCTAGCCTCGGCCGTGAGTAGGCTCCATAGCGGACGATACATCTCGAACACCGCGTAGTACTGGGTCGTGTCTCGCGGCGCCACCACATCCGATCCGAACAGGAATCGGTCGGGATAGCGGTCGATCAGTTTGGCGGCACGCCGCGTGGTCTCGGGTGTCGCCAGGAGATATTTGGCGACCTCGTCCCAGCTTATATCGAAGTACACGTGGCGCAAGGCCGGGTCGGAGAGGATCCCCTCCACGATCGCGCCCTGATTGGGGTTCCGTTCCGTGACCGGCGCCGAGGCGGAGGCCTGGATCGGACGCACTACCCGTCCCAATCCCATGTGCGCCCAAATAATAGTGGTCTTGGGGTGCCGCCGCAGCAGGGCCTTCATCTGAGTCAGGAAGACCGGCTCGGTCCCCGCCTTGGCAAACGGCATGTCCATGTCGTTATGGATCAGTACCACCAGCCCGGCCTCCCCGGCAAAATCGAGAATCTTGTCCAGCGCCGGATCGGTGAGGCTGGCGATATCTCCCGCCACCTTGGAGGACACGAACTCCTTGTGGATGGTGAATTCGCCGATCCCGGTGAAGACACCAGGGAAGGTCTTGAGCACCCGTCGGATGTGATCGGCGGCGTACATGTCGGCGGGGTTGAAGCCCGTGATCATCGGGTCGAGCCGGGCTTGCTCCTCCGGCTTGAGCGACTTGTACGCCATCGCAATGAAGGCGTCGGTGAAGGAGTAGTAGTAGAGCGGCGCGTCGGTCTGCAGATAATAGGTCGGGGCGTAGTTTCCCGAGTTCTCGTACGACCAGGTCTGTTGCAAGGGAATGCCGAACAGGGTGGACCGGTGGGCCCGCTTCCCCATGATCCGCAGGAAGTCGCGGACGTCGGTGCCTTCCTGGATGTAGTTGGTCAGGTGGAAGTGAACGTCGTCGAAGCCGTCGGCTCCTTTGTCGTCTCCCTGGGCGGCGAGTAGCCGGGGAACCAGGAGCAGAGCGACGAGAGAGGCTCGCTGCCACATCGTCAGCCTGGTCACAGCAGGATGTCCGTGCCGAGGGAAATGGTGGTGCCGCTCTGGCCCGCGGTGTAGAACCCGAAGTTCGACGCCGCCGGGCTCTTCTCGATCTTTATGAGATGCAGGTTCAGCCGCCAGCTGCGAGTGTGGCTGGGATAGACGCTTACCCCGCCAGATAACTCCCAGGGGTCCCGGTCGAAGTCGTCGTAGACCTGACCGTAGGTCAGGTATACCCCCACCAGCCGCGGCACTACCATGTGCATCCCTTGCACCTGAAAACCTTTGTCGGTGATGGACT
>DATKJJ010000457.1:0-10814 GCA_035543695.1 Gemmatimonadales bacterium
GGGCTGGCCTCGGCAAGGCGGGCGATCACGTCCAGACCAGTCACGCCGTTCACCACCACCGAGTCGTAGGCGAAAGGCGGGACTTCAGACGGAGCAATGCCGTAGCGCTCCGGCTGCTTGGCGACCACCGCGGCGGCGATCAGTTTCGGGACGTAGTCCTGGGTCTCGGTGGTCAGAAGGTCGGTGCCGGCCAGGCGGAAGAAGGCCGCGTCGCTGGTGACATCGGTGCTGTCCAGCGTGGTCTCCACCTCATCCGCCGCGGCCTCCGCGTCGGAGTCGTCTTCCTCCAGCGCCTCGGGTTCGCCGTCGCCGTTGCTGCTGTCGGCCGAGACCTCCCACTGAAGCTTGCCCAGACTCCGCGACAGCTTGCCCGCGCCGGCGTTATAGGCCGCTGCGGCCAGATACAAGGAGCCGAAGCGATCTCGCAGATGATGCAGATACCGCGCTGCGGCCTCGGTGGCCTTCACCGGGTCCCGGCGCTCGTCTACCCAGGTATCTACCCGCATGCCGTAGCCGCGGGCGGTTCCCTTCATGAATTGCCACATCCCCACCGCATGTGAGCGGCTCACGGCCTCGTTGGAGTAGCCGCTCTCGATCAAGGCGAGATATCCCAGGTCTCCCGGAAGCCCTTCCTCCTCGAATTGCCGGCGGATCATGGGCTCATACCGGGCGCCGCGGGCGAGGAACACGGTGAGACCAGTGCGGGAAATTCCCTGGAAATAGTTCAGGTAGTACTGGACGCGCGGATGGTTGGCGAAGCTCCGGACATCGATGTCCCATCGGACATCGTCGGGGAGAAACTCGGGAACGCCGGCCGCATCCGGCTGCGCGTCGGCCAGGTCATTGACGCTCGAATCCGCAGCGATCTCGCGCGGGGCGGCTCGCTCCAGGTAGGGAACGCGCACTCCGGGAATGGCGGAGACTGGAGGGATCCCGTTAGGGGCCGGCGGAATTGCACGCGCGCACGCGGCAAGGGCCAGGAGATTGGTCCAGAGGATCAGCCGCTTCATGCCTGCCAGGATTGAGTGCGGGAGTTGTACTGCCGAGCGGGGCGTTTAGCTGCACAAAGCGGGCCGTGCAACTTTGAATCCCACAAGGCTTTGCAGATAATGACTTAGAGAAATTTGCAGTCTTCCGAAGACCGCCGAGGCCCGGCAAAAGTCTTTGTGCCTCGGCAAAACGCAGCTAGCTTCCGCCGCGCATGGGCCAACCCACCCGCCACGATCCCTACGCCGCGCTTCGCATCCTCAACTTCCGTTGGTTCATCTACAGCATGCTGGCGATGACCGTCGCCACCCAGATTCAGGCGGTAGTCGTTTCCTGGCAGATCTACGAGCTGACCCACGATCCGCTCTCACTGGGTCTGATCGGATTGGCTGAGGCAGTGCCATTCATCGGGTTCGCCTTATTCGCGGGCCACGTGGCCGACCGGATCGCGCGGCTGCGGATTTCACTGATTGCTCTCGCCGTCCTGTTGGGCTGTTCACTCACGCTGTTGGGCTTTACGCTCCGGCCCGACATCATCAGGCCGGGCAGGGTCTGGCCGATCTATCTCGTCATCTTTTGCAGCGGAATCGCCCGGAGTTTTCTGCAGCCGGCCCGCTCCGCCCTGGGCGCGGAGCTGGTACCGCGTGACCTCTATCCCAACGCGGTCACCTGGCGCAGCTCAACCTGGCAGTTGGCCGAGGTGGTCGGCCCGGCTGTGGGCGGTTTGGTATATGGATTCGGCAGTGCTCGCGCTGCCTACGGCGTGGACGCCGCGCTGATGGGAGTGGCGCTGCTGGCTCTGGCCCGGCTGCGGCACGCCCCTGTTCGCAGCATACGAGCGGATGAGTCTTTCCTTCAGAGTCTGGCCACCGGGATCCGGTTCGTCCGGAGCCAGCCGGTGGTGCTGGGCGCTCTCACCCTCGATTTGTTCTCGGTGTTATTCGGCGGGGCCGTCGCCCTCCTTCCGGTCTTTGCGGCGGAGATCCTCCATGTCGGACCCGAGGGGCTGGGTATCCTCCGAGCTGCACCTGCCGTGGGCGCAGTACTGATGTCGCTGGTGCTGGCTCACCGGCCTCCGCTTCAACGCGCTGGCCGCACCCTGTTCGTCAGCGTTGCTCTGTTCGGCCTGGCCATGATCGGCTTCGGCCTGTCTCGCGACTTCTTTCTTTCGACGGCTCTCCTGGCCCTGAGCGGCATGGCTGACACCGTCAGCGTGGTGGTGCGATCAACCCTGCTGCAGGTCATGACCCCCGACCATCTGCTGGGCCGGGTGGCCTCGGTGAATGCAATCTTCATCGGCAGCTCGAACGAGCTCGGCGCCTTTGAGTCCGGCACCGCGGCGCGGCTGATCGGCACGGTGCCGTCGGTCGTATTCGGAGGGTTGGCTACGTTGCTGGTCGTGGCGACGACGGCGCTGAAGGTGCCCGAGCTTCGAAGGCTGCGAGAGATCCGTGCTGCCGATCAGTAGACGATGGCACTCACT
Organism: Gemmatimonadales bacterium; assembly: GCA_035543695.1. Classification (GTDB taxonomy): domain Bacteria; phylum Gemmatimonadota; class Gemmatimonadetes; order Gemmatimonadales; family GWC2-71-9; genus CAVVWJ01. The sequence continues at coordinate 2,471 of DATKJJ010000457.1, forward strand.
CCTGGTGGCGTCTGGAGCAGTTCGGCCAGTCGCTTGAGTCCGTCTTCCAGCCTGCCCCGGCTCAGGCCGCCGCCAAGGCAAACTCGCACCGCATGAGGAGCGGTTTCCCGGCCTACCAGAAACTCGTCGGGCGAGTTGACCGCTACCCCACGCGCGCGGGCCTGCGAGACGAAATTCTCGGCGCGCCAGGGCTCAGGTAGCTGCATCCAGAGATGAAAGCTGACCGGGCCCGACGCCGGCAGCCACGGGCCCAGGATCTCCCGCGCCAGTCGATGCCGCGCGGCTGTCTCCAACCGCTTCCACTCCGCCATCTCGTCTGCCTGGCCACTCTCGATCCACTGGGTCACGATCTCGGCCATGAGCGGCGCAGTGAACCAGGTGGTGGCCTGCATGGTTGCGCTGACCCGCTGCATCTCCGCGGCCGGCGGCACGACGTAGCCGATCCGAAGCCCGGGAGCGAGGCTCTTGGAGGTCCCGGTGATGTAGAACGTCTGGTCGGGGGCGAACGCGGCGATCGGTGGTAGTGGCTCCGCCGGCAGGAATCCGTTCACGTCGTCCTCCAGCACCGTCAGCCGGTGGCGCTGAATGATGTGCGCGAGTTCGCGCCTGCGCTGGAGCGGCATTGTCCTGCCGGTCGGATTCTGGAGGGTAGACATGCAGAAGAGGGCGCGGGGAGCACTGGATTCACAGGCGGCCTCCAGTTCGGAGGGCAACAGGCCATTCTGGTCCATCCGAAGTCCCTGCACCCGGAGCTGGAGCAGGCGGGCCAGCGCGGTTATGCCGGAGTAGGTGACCTCTTCGGTCAGGATCAAATCGCCCGGCCGAGCCATTGCCGCCAGCACTACGGCTGCTCCGTGCTGTGCGCCGCTGGTGATCACCACTCTCTCGGGCTCGACTTCGAGCTCGAATCGTTTGAGCCAGGCGGCGGCGGCAGCGCGGTGCCGGGTCATTCCGTGGGGCGGCTGATAGATATCTATCAGCTGATGCAGGTCCCGGCGCTGCGCCAGAAGCTTCAGAGTTTGGGCAAGCGTCGGATCGTCGGACGGCCGGACCAGTCGTCCCCGGCTCAAGTCGATCAGCTCGGCATCTTCGTCGGATCCTTCCCGGTAGCTGGGATCCTCTCGCCGCACGAATGTCCCCCGTCCCACCTCCCCTCGCACAATCCCGCGCTGTTCGGCAACGGTATAAGCCCGGCTCACGGTTCCGATCGCGATGCGCAGCCGGTTGGCCAGTTCTCGTTGGGTGGGGAGACGGGTTCCCGGGGCCAGGCGTCCGGACTCGACGTCACGATGGAGGGCTTCAACCAGGGCAAGGTATTTGGGCTCGGCGGCCTGCTCGAGCTCGGGGGTCCAAGTTGTCATAGTGACAATCTGTGATTTGACACGGATTGTGTCAACATTGATATTGTGTCACTTCACCGGCCGGGAGGGACCGTGACTACTGCCGACATCCGTAAGCCTCGAAGGAGCGGCCTTCCAAACCTGGGCTCACCCGGAGCCGGTCCGGCGATCGCCGGAACGATTCGACCTCGTCGGCGAATCGCTCCGATCCTCTGGCTGGCCTTGGCTGGGATCTGGGGCTCCACCTGGTTGGCGATCAAGCTCGGACTCCATGACCTGCCGCCCCTGACCTTCGCGGGAATTCGATTCGCCCTTGCCGCGATGCTGCTCGGGGGAATCGTGCTGATCCAGCGAATTCGGCTGCCGCGCTCAGCTGGGGAATGGGGCCTGCTGGCCTACACCGGCTTCCTGACCATCACGCTGAATTATGCGTTGGTTTTCTGGGGCGAGCAGTACATCTCGTCCGGCTTGGCTGCGCTGCTGAGCGCTACGGTGCCGCTCTTCGGCCTTCCACTGGCCCACCGCTATCTGAGTGCGGAGGCGCTTACCCGACGAAAGGTTGTCGGTGTGCTCTTGGGTGTACTCGGGGTGGCGGTGGTGTTCTCCGGCGAGCTCCGTACTGGAGGTCCGCGGGCGTTTGCCGCCAGTGCCGGAATCATCGCGGCGGCATTGGCCACCGCTCATGCCAGTGTGCTGATCAAGGCCCGGGGCACCCAGATCGAGCCCGCGGTGCTGGCGGGAACCCAGATGTTGGGAGGGTGCTTGCCCCTCCTGATAGGCGGCATGCTGCTCGAGGGGAGCCCGCTCAGCTTTCGGTGGACACCAATGGCGCTCGGAGCGCTGGCGTATCTCACCATTCTGGGCTCGGTGATCGCTTTCTTGATGTATTACTGGCTGATCCGCCATACCACGGTTACCGGCGTGCTCATGATTCCCCTGGTTACTCCGCTGATTGCAGTGCTGGTGGGGGTGGTCTTCGGGGGAGAGACGATTGGGTGGCACACAGCGTTGGGTGGAAGCGCGATCATATCCGGTGTGGCGCTGGCAGTCCTCAGGGCATGAGATAGAAAAAGGAGGGTGAAAGATTCCTCGCATCTTTCACCCTCCTCTTTCACTGCCGAATCCCTACGCGGCCGACTCGCCGGACGTCCTGGGCTTACGGGTTTCCACCTGACGCTTGAGCCAGTCGATCTGGTCCTTGATCGTCTGCCGAGTGGACTTGGTCGCGAGCCAGTCCAGCGCGCGCTGGCGCTCTTCCTCGCTGAACACCGGCGACGCGGCCAGCCGCTGGTAGAACGCCACCTGCTTTTCAGTGGGCGCATAGGGTCCAGGCCGCCCGACGGCCTCGGTCCGAGCGGTGAGGTCAGGCGCCTCACTGCGAGCAGCCACGCTCGCCGGCAGCGGAAATGCCCGGGCAGTACTCGGGATGGTACCCGGCTGCGCCTCGACCACTCGGGTCTGACCCGATTGGCGTGCCGTGGCCATGACCTGCGCGCGCACGTTGCCTGGAATCAGGCGGAAGCGCGCATTCCGCGCCGCCTTCATGGCGCCGTGCTCATACCAGTGCGGATTGAGCTGTGGTCCCCGGTGCGCGATCACGTCCTCACCGCCAAGGATCCTCCGGACGAATTCCCGAATCTCGGGCTGGTTGAAGTTCTCCGCCATCCAGCCCAGGTAGTCCCGGCCTTCGTCGCTGCTCAGCAGGTCGCGATAGGTCTTGCCCCGATATTTCTTGCTGGGGACTTTGGCATCGAGGTCCAGCGGAACGGCATCATAGTACAGGGCCTGACGCTTGACCCCGATCACCTGATCGAGACGAACGTCCTGACCCGATGGAGAAACCGCAAACCGCGCGGCTTTGACCTTGAAGAGCGCCTCCCGCGCTTCGCCGTCTCCGATCAGCTCGTACTGGAGATCTTCCTCCCGGATGACCTGACCTTGGGAGACCAGCGCCATACAACATTCGTCTACGCCGGTCTTGGAGAGCCCAACAACTTCCTGGCCTCCCTCTCGGACCACATAGACCAGGTCGGTGCTGGCTACACCTTCCAGTTCCCGCCGGAGCGCTTCCTCATCCATTCGATCCATCAACTGAAACGGGTCCCACGCTTTTGACTGAGCGGTAGTCTCAGCCTGCTCCTTCGTGTCCGACATTCCGATCTCCGATTCATTTGTAATGGGCCGGCTCGGCCGGCCCTCCGAGTCTCATTCCTGGCCGCGACACGAGGGTTAAACCATCTCGGGCCCGCTCTGGTTCCACCAGGTAACCTGAAAAGTAGCAATGACTTAGCTCACGTCAACCCGGCCTAAGTCCAATAATACCAAAGATTTACCGAAGGGTCTCCGTCGAACGAAGTTTTGGGGAAGGGATTGGTCTATCTGAGGTCGCAAAACCGAGAGGGGCCGAATCGCTCGGCCCCTCTCATCGGTACGCAGTCGCGCTACTCATCGCGCTGCCTCTTGTACAGCCAGTACTCGGGTCCAGCGAGGTTCTCGGGCCAATCGTCGAGGTGAAGATCTCCCCGCCAGTTGTTGTCAATCTGATCCTCATCCTCGGAGTTCTCCCAGGGAAGATCTCCACCGGTTTCCCACGGCCTTTCGTCCTGATGGCTCATTGGGTTCCTCCGCTACCGCTTGGCGCCGCACCATGCGGCACCAGACCCTAAATGCCGGGCTGGGGAGCCCGGTTTTTTGCCGTATCGGACCGTAATCGCAAGTCGCGGGCCTGCGTCGGGGCCGCCGGGCTGCAAAGCCATTTTTGGGGAGAAAGGGTCTTTTGGAGGAGGGGTAGCGTGGTCGAAGTGCCCGGGCTACAATTCCGCCTCTTCGAGCAGTCTCGGGACGTGGCGCAGTCCGGTAGCGCACTGCAATGGGGTTGCAGGGGTCGCGGGTTCAAATCCCGCCGTCCCGACTGGGAGGGCCGCTCAACTGGCGGCCATTCGCGCATTCAGGGCCAGGATTCCGAATGAACCTGAACCAAGTATCCGCGCTCGTGCTACTCGCCGTGACCGGTTGCGGCGGCAAGGCCGATCGTGAGCGCCCGCCTGCCACCGGCGGCTTCAGTGCTGCTCTCGGTGTAGATACCACCGTCATGACCCGGACACCCTCCGGATTGCGGTACCAGGATGTGGCGGTTGGGAGCGGTACCACAGCAACGGCGGGGAAAACCGTCTCGGTGCACTACACCGGCTGGCTGCCGAACGGGGAGAAGTTCGACAGTAGCCGAGACCGCAATCAGCCCTTCGGATTTACCCTCGGTGCTGGGCAGGTGATTGCCGGGTGGGATGAAGGCGTCGCTGGTATGAAGGTCGGCGGCCGTCGCAAGTTGGTCATTCCGCCGGATCTTGGGTATGGGACCGCCGGAGCTCCTCCCGACATCCCGCCTGGGGCAACGTTGGTGTTCGACGTCGAGCTGTTGGACGTGAAGTGATGAAACTCAGGGAGCGCGACGAAGCACGATCTCGAAAGCGGTAACCTGCTTCTCATTCGTTGCCACCACCGTGGTGGGAGCGCTTACCACTTCCCACCTCCCCGGCAGCAGAAACTCCTCGGTCGCCACTGCCAGTGTGTAGCGCTCCGGGTGCTTAACCCGGACAAAGAACTCTCCAGCTGAGTTGGTATACACCACCTCGTCATTCAGCTTCACCGCAGCACCCTCGACGGGATTGCCCGACTCATCCCGAACGGTGCCCTGAACGACGTACCGGGCCATGGTCCCGCCAATCTGCTGCGGCTGGATTCCCCCAAAACTTCCCATGTACAGGAACGTGCTCCCCGAGGCGGAGTAATCCACTGTCCCGTCCGGGCGCACGTAGGTGCCGAGATTGGTCGAGTAACTCCCGAGCTGCAGCCGCGCGGTCAGATTCAAGGCGCTGCGGAAGGGACTCAAAGGCTGGAGCGGCTGGTGCACGATCTGATAGTCCAGCCCAAACTCTCCGAAGCTGGTCCTGAGGCTGGCGCCGCACAGCACGGTCGGCTCTCCATGATGAAAGACGATCTGCTGGCTTAACCCGAAGTGCGAGGACAGACGCCACCTGAGGTTTGCCAGCGGAGTGGTAACGGTGGGCTGTCCTTCCGGGCGACTCTGCAGGAGATACATCTCGGCGTCCAGCCAGCGCGTCAGCTCGCGTCCCACCGCCAGGTACGAGCTCAGATTGGTGATATCCTGGGACTCTGAGTGGTACACGCCTGCCGTCAGCCGCAGCTCACGCCAGCGACCTCCTGCGAACACGGTGTTTCCCACCGCGCGTATCGGGGTCTGGGCATCGGCCGAGTCCTGCACGAAGTTTTGCCGGGCGAAACCGACGGAGAACTCCGGGCTGAGATCGTAGGTAAAGGTCAGGTTTTCCCGGTCTACCTCGGTCTGATTCGGGGTCGGAACCGGCGCTCTCCTGAACCGATCCGGATTCAACACATAGGAGGCCAGCAGCCCAACCCGGCCCTCGCGCACGGATACACTGGATGCGGCGTAGGGGCGATTGGATCCCATCCCGAGGACGAAGCCGGTGGTGAGCTCGGGAGATGGCTGCCACTCAAGGCCCGGGAGGACCGTCTGCTGGCCAGAGAAGATGGCGCTGGTGGTGAGATAGAGGTTGGGCTTGATGGAGTGTCGGAGAAACACCGCGCCCATTGGCTGCTCGATGTAGGTCGGCTGGAAGGCCGGCGCCCCGACTCCCGCCGAGCTGGCACCGCCGAAAGCCAGGTAGGAGGTCCGCCGGTTTCCGCCGGCGTAGCTGAGTCCCTGGACCAGCAGATTGTATCCTGGAGTGAAGATGTCGGTGGGCAGCCGCACGACCAGCGCACTGTTACCGACACCCAGGGTGTCGCCATGGCCGGCGGCCTTTCTCAGGAAAGCGCCGGCGCGGAAGCCGTCCAGATATCCCAGTCCCACCCAGCCGTCCACTCCGGATCGCCAGAAGTTGGCGGTTGCTCCGTAGCCACCCGAGAGCGAGGAGCCACCACCCTGTACTTCAACTACCGTCTGAGCCTGAGCGATGATGGGGGGAAAGAACAGCAGAAGTCCGGCAAGGATGGCCTTCCCCGCCAATCCCGATTGGCGGCCCGAGCGGGTCACGGCCGGAGAGCGCTCGCGCTCGAATCAGCGGCAAGCGACGCCGCTACAGGAGTCAGGACGGTATCGAGGGTGAAACGGGCGAAGCGGATGCTCAAGCGCATCGGCTGGGCCGGACGATCCCACTCGAGCTCGGCCCAGCGGCGGCTGTGAGGCATGAGGGGGAACCCGCCACCCGGTTGTCCGACCTTGTCGTGAGTACTCACGGTCAGTTGATGAACCCGGCCCAGGTGAGGCCCCAGATTCTCCAGCTGGACCCGGACCTTGTTCGTGGCGGGATCCTGCTCGAACCGGCGAATCGCAACCTCTTCCTTTCGGAGCGGTTGCTTCTGATTCAGATAGACCACGTGAGGCAGAAGAATGCGGACGTTCAGCCCGTTATCCATTCGCGCTCCCGTCATTGCACTCAGGATCGTGAACCAGGCGGGGAGACTGTCGCTCGTGGCCTCGTAAAAAACCGTCCGGCTTCCCTTCGGTGGGAGCCGAAAGCTCATCTCAGAAAGCTTCACGTGGATGCGGCTGGTATCGAGCGGAACGTCGATCACGTCGCCCGCTTCGGAGATGCGGAAGCCGCGTACTTCGAGCACGACGCTGAGGGGGAAAATGGACGCATTCCTGAGTTGGAAACTGGAGCGGGCTCGCTCCTGATGCTCAGCAATGGGCGGACTCACCGATTGCGCACCGATTGGCCGGAGCGGCAAGGAGGCGCCGCAGAGGACCACGAGGCCCAGCCACGCTGCTCGGTCGCCGGGCTTCACTGGGTAATCACTCGGAGGTTGAGCACGCCGGCATACGAGCCGGCAGGCAGAGTGGGGAAGCCTACCAGATTCAGCTGCAGGTCGAGGTTGTCGGTACGAGTCGAGTTTTTGTTGCTGCCCCCGATGGTCACCGAGTAGAGCCGCAGGCTCCCGCCGGCGGTACCCACTCCGGCGAAGGCATTCTGTGTGATTGGGGTAAACGCGGTCGGCAGCCCGGTGGACATCCGGGCCAGGACCCGGCTGGAGGGGATCTGCGTCGTGGCGCCAACCAGCGCCTGTGCCGGAACCAGGAAATAGGCCACCAGATTCACCGTGTTGGTCTGCCCCGGGTTGACGCTCCAGGTGGTCTGAAGCACCACCGGAGACGGGAAGTTGTTAACCGCATTATCGGTTACCCCGGCTATGGTCTGTATTGCGCCGGAGGTGATCACGAGAGAGAGGTCGGCAGGAGAGGTTGCTGCCAGGGAGATGATCCTGGCCTGCCCATAAAGCTCCTTCGCCCCGAGCGCTAGAAATGCGCTCAGGGCGAAGAAGAGACCGAACGTACGGCTGCCCATGCAATTAGGCCCAGGTGTTTTGCTCGTCGCTTACTGAACGATCGCCTGGAGGTTGAGCGTACCGGTGTAGTTGCCGGCCATGGTAGTCGTGCCGGTGAGGTTCAACCGGAGATCCAGCTGGTCGGTGCGGGTGCCAAAGTAGCTGCCCGCGGCCACCGCCTGGCTGAAGAGCTGCAGGCTTCCGCCGGCGACACCGACGCCGCCCACGGCACCGTTGGTGAAGGCGGCAAACGGCGTGGCCCCAACCCGACCCTCGACCTTCGAGGAGGGGATCAGGTCAGTACCGTTCACCAGCGCCTGTGCCGGCGTGGCAAACCAGCCGATCATCCGCACCGAGGAGCCAGCGTTCAGGTTCCAGTCGGTGGTCAGGCTGACCGGGGTGAACTGGTTGGCCGTGGAGTTGTCCGTAATGTTGGCCAAGGTCGCGGTGGCGACGTCCGTGCTCACCGTCAGGGTTGCCGCCTTCGTCGCTGTCAGCGCAACGGTGGCAATGTTTGAGGTGAGTCCTACCTGGGCCGACGCGGTGCTGGAGCCGGCCAGCACAAGCGCGACTGTTCCCACAAGGGCACTCTTCAACAGGGCATGCATTGCTCGACTCCGGGCTGAGGTTCGGTCTGA
>DATKJJ010000458.1:0-4878 GCA_035543695.1 Gemmatimonadales bacterium
GCAGGTTCTCCCGCAGCCCGTGGCTGCAGCCCTTGGGCGGCAGTTGCGCCAGCTCGCCTTGCCATCTCACCGACTGGGGCACGATGACCCACCCCGCCCGGCGGAACCGGGGAGCCATCCATCGGTGCACCTCGGCCAGGACGATGTCTGCTGCGGCACCCTCGGTCACGGCCGCCGGGCTCCATAATGCACGGCGCATCTCCCGGACTGGCTGGGGCAGCTCGCCCAGGATTCTGTTGCCGATGGGACGCAACAGCTTCTCCCGGCCGACCTCGACGAGGCTGATCGACTCCCCGGCAACCTGGAGCTGCCGCCGCCGCACATCGCCAGTCAGCTGCAGCGGCAGGGCCATACTGCGGTGGGCCAGAACGGGAGCCCGTCCCCACCGCGAAGTGTAGGTGGGCACCAGCAACCGCTCCTCAACCAGACTGACCAGTGATCGAGTATTGCTCACCCCGCGATCGCCTCCTCGGCTTCGTCGAGGATGATGGTACAGGGCAGTGCGGCCGGAGCTATCGGGGCGCTGTCGAGGCCCAGCATGACGCGGGCACGAGCGGGCGACGCCAGAGACCGCCCGAAGGTCTCGGCCAGCAGCGCCAGCCGGTCCATCAATCCGCCGTTTGTGGCCAGCTCGCTGCGGTCGAATACCAGGTGAATGTTGTCTTCCAGGCCAACCCGGCAATGGCCGCCCATGGCCAGGGCCAGGGTGTTCATCGGAAGCTGGAACAAGCCGATGCCGGCCGCGGACCAGACCGAATTAGGAGGAAGGTCCTCCACCATGTTCGAGAGGTGGCGGGCCGTTGCCGGCACCGAATAACGCGACCCCAGCAGCAGGTTGAAATACCACGGGCCCCGCCCCAGCATGCCTTTGCCCATGAGAAACTTGGCCGCGTTGATCATGCCGAAATCGAAGCACTCCAGCTCCGGCTTGATGCCGCGGTCCACCATCTTCTCCGCCAACGCGATCACCATGTCGGGTGAGTTCTGGCTGGTGCCCGTGGGGAAATCGAGCGACGTCATCGTGAGACTTGCCAGATCGGGCCGGGCCAGCCCAGTGAGCTCGAGCACCTCGCTTCGGCGCTCGAACTCGGGAAAGTTCCTGCCGCTGCAGCTCACGCAGATGATGGCGTCCTGCGAGTGGTCCCGGATTCCGAGGATCATCTTTTCGTAGATCTCACCCCGGTAGCTGGGAGTTCCATCCTCCTCCCGTGCGTGCAGGTGCACGATGGCGGCCCCGCGATCGAGGGCGCGACAGGAATCTTCGATCACTTCCTCGGGCGAGATCGGAATGTGGGGCGTCATCGCCTTGGTCGGGATCATCCCGGTCGGGCAGAAGTTGACGATCAGCTCGGGATAGGGGGTGAGCGGAAACGGCTTCATGGCATCTCTCTGCCGAAGGGGGTGGGAATGGGAGAGGGCATCGGTTGAAATCGCTGGCGGACTTCTTCCATTTCGCGGCCGCTGCGGACTTCCTGGGCCGCCTTCTGCAGCGTGCCGCGCCACTGAGCCAGAAACGGTACCGGATCCGCCGGGGACCATACCGCATCGATCCAGGGGCCGGTGTAGCTGCGAATGAATTTCCGCCAATTCCACTCAGACCCGCGCTCCTGCACCGCGGTGTACAGCAGATCCGCGTGCAGGTGCAGCCAGGTCCCCCGCCAGCCGTTGGAGAAGGCACTCACCCGCTGGCGCCGGGCATGCTCCTGCCAGATCAGGAGCGGATAGTTCACCCCACAGCGGGTCGCCAGCGCGTGGCTGAGGTAACAACGTCCGTTGATCTCCATCAGCTTGAAACGGCCATCCCGCGGATCGCGCTTGTACTCCGCGCTGGCGACACCCCGCCAGCCGATGCGCCGCAGCAGCTCGATGGTGGGCTCGCGCAGCTCCGGAACGGTCACCGGTTCGGCCGCCCGCGCCACCCCGAAGAACGGAGGCGCCTTTCTCAGTTTCCGGAAGGCGAATTCGGCAGCCGGCTGACCCTGCCGATCCAGGTACACGGTGTAGTTGTAGAACTCGTGATCCGGTCCGGGCACCAGGTCGAACACCTCGGCGGCAAGGCCGGCTCGCTCGATCTGGTCGATCGCGGCAACCAGCTCCAAAGGACTCCGGGCGACGATCAGCTTCTTGCCGAAGCGCTCCCAGAAGGCCGCGCTCACCTGCGGCTTGACCACCACCGGATAGCTGATATCGGTTCGTTGAGCGGTCACGCGCGACGCGGGGCCGTAGCAATGAGGCACCGCAACACCTGCTTCACCTGCCAGCCGATGGGTGTTCGGCTTCACCACCACTCGCTGGACAACCTCCGGTTCGGGAACCGAAAGCGGATACCACCGGGAGAGCAGCTCCCGGTGCTCCGCCAGGGCGGTAAGGGCGTAGTCATTGGTTGGGATCAGAGCCCAGCCGCGCCACTCGGCCGCCCGATCCTGCAGCAGGTCGATGAGCCCGTCGGGCCGGCGGTGCAGGTCGAGCACCCGATGAGCCTCGTGGGCGTAGCGGGAGTGCTGCGCGATGTCGTGAGGCTTGGTCAGCACCACGGCTGTGCGCACGCCCGCGCGCGCCAGACTTCGGAGTGCGCTTACGCCATTGGCGTAGCCGCCGATGACAACAGCACCCGGTGTGGTCAACTCAGCGGCTCGACGACGCGAAACTTGGCCTGGGGACCGGTTGGGAGCCGGTCCACGAATTCGACGTCGGCTTCGAGAAAGGAAGCCACGTTGTAGCGCAGCGCGGTGCGAACCTGCGAGGTCACCAGGCTGCGGTCGGCCGCCGACGCCAAAATGGCCCGAACCCGCACTCTGGCTTGATCCAGCTGGCTCACCTGGTAGCGCAACAGCCCGGGAATCCGCTCGATGGCGCAGGTAAGCGCGTAGGGAGAAATCCGAAGCCCACCTCGCATCACCAGCACATCCGATATCCGGCCGGTCACCAACCCGAGCAGCGGCATGGGACACCCGCAGCTGCAGCGGTCGGCCCGCAGACTGCCCCGATCCCCCGTACGGTAGCGGAGCAGGGGCATGGCCCGGTTCACCAGGACCGTGGCCACCAGATCGCCCTCCACCCCATCGGGGAGGATCCGGCCGGAGTCGTCCACCGCCTCGAGGTGCACCACATCGGAGTTGAGGTGCCGGTTGCCGGCCGGGCACTCCCAGGCGATTTCCTTGGTTTCCGAGGTCCCGTACACGTCGTACACCGGCGCCTGGAATGCGGCCGAGATGTTGGCTCGCGCTCCCTCCTGCAGCAGCTCGCCGCTGGTGAAGACGGCTCGAACTCTTGCCCTCTCCCCCTGGCCATGCAGGTGTCGCCCCGCCTCTTGCAGCGCCGAGGGCAGCCCATATACCACGTTGGGCCTGAAAGTCTGGAGTTCGGCCACCAGCGATGCCGTCGGCTGAAACACGCTGATCCGCCGCCAGCGTTCCCAGCTGGGCAAGATCGAGCCCTGACCTAGCGGCGTAGTATCCAGCAGGGCAATCCGGTCGGTCACCCGAACTCCGCACGCCGCTCGGGCTCGCAGCTTTATCAAGTACTTGAGCCGCGCCCATGCCCGGGCCTCGTAGTACACCCGGAACGGCTCACCGGTCGAGCCGGAGGATGACGAGGAGTACCACTCCTCGTTCAACCGCCCGCCATCGAGCGTTCTCAGGCCGGCACGTCTGAGCTCGGCCTTGGACACCAGCGGAAGCGCGGCGAGCGCGCGGTAGGGCTCGCGCTGCAGAACCGGGTCGGCCCATTCGATGCCGGCCGACTGAAGCCGCCGGCCATAGAAGGTGTTGTTCCGCGCCACATGAAAGAGCAGCCGGCTGAGCCGGTCCCGGGCGACGGCAGCGATCCAGGCCGGTTCCTGCCGCAGCATGCCGAACGAGCTGGGCCCGTCCGCCGCCAGCCAGAACAGAGGCGGCCGGCTCATACCGTGCTCACCACGGCAGCCCGCGATGCCGGCAGCACGGCCGGTGCGGGCACCCTGTGCCTCAGCCCATCGTACACGGCGAGATACCGAGAGGTGGCCTGAGACCATTCCAGCTCCGCCTCCGCCTTGGCCCGGTTGCGGATGCTCATCAGCTGCCGGAGCTCCGGGTCATGGGCCAGGTACTGAATGGCCTGCGCCAGGGCGAGCGGCTGGCCGGGATCGATCAACAGACCATTGACTCCGTGTTCCACCAGCTCTGGGATGCCACCCACCGTGCTGCCCACCACCGGGAGACCGGAGGCCAGCGCCTCGGCGAACACATTGCCGAAGGCTTCCGCCGACGAGGGAAGCGTGAAGAGGTCGGCCGCACGGTAGCGCTCGGCGACGGCGTCGCGATCGAGGGACCCGGTAAAGCGGATCTCCGAGGCAATTCCCAGACTCGCGGCGAGGTGCCCCAGCCTCTCACGGTCAGGGCCATCACCCACGACCTCCAGCGCAAAGTGCCCTCGAGGCAGCAGTGCAAACGCGCGGATGAGGTCGCCCAAACCCTTGCGCTCAACCAGCCGGGCCACGGCAAGGCAGCGGATCGGACCATTGCCCCGAGCCCGGCCTGCACCTGCCGCAGGGTGGAAGAGTTCGAGATCGACCCCATTCGGAATCACCGTGTATCCCAGACCGGGCAGGGTACGCTGGGTCAGCTGGCCGAGGCTGTCGCACACAGCAACCACCCTGCTCGCCCGACGCCAGATCCAGCGGGTGAGCGGTGCCAGCAGCTGGTGCATTCGCTGCACCCTGGCGTGGTACGGGTCGTAGCCCGGAACGTCGGATCCGCGAAGCGAGACGATGACGGGTACGTCGCCGATCCCGGCAAACGGAAGCAAGGCACCGGTAGGGAGGGAGAAGAAGACATGGACCGCATCGTACCGGTGAGTGCGGAGCAGGCGGCGCACCACCGGAAGTGCGTTCACCAGATA
>DATKJJ010000459.1:0-2396 GCA_035543695.1 Gemmatimonadales bacterium
AATCGGCACCGCGATGAGCCGGGTGCCATCGGCTGTGGGCTCCGCCACGAGGGAGGTCTGCTCTGCCAGGGCCAGGATGCGACCTGATCCCCTAATTCTGACTTCGCGCACCAATCGGCCGGCCCGGTCTACCACATGGTAGCGCCGTGAGGAATCGGCGGGTGCTCGGCTCTTTTCCAGCCACACCTGGCCGACGGGACTGCTCAGTCCGGCTTCGAAGGGCGGCTTCAGAGCAGCAAAGGGAAGGTCCTGCGCGGTGCGCCTGAGCTCCGCCGGGAATTTCCGGAGAAAGAGCTCCCGGTCGTACCGAGTGACCTCCAGAACCCGGTCGGGCAGCGCCGCGCCCTTCGACCATTTTCCTTCGGGTGAGCGCCAATCCACCCGATTGTCGTAGACTCGAGCGACCCACAGTGATCCATCGGGCAAGATCCCCCAACGATCCACTCCGCTGAACACCCGGCGCTCGAATCGACGTCCGGCGTCACCGACTACCTCGGCAATGTCGAGAGGCGCCAGGCGAGCGATGGTGTCGATCCGGGCAAACTCTGGATTGGCCAGGATCACCGCTGCGGAATCACGGTTGCCGCTCCCGTCCGGTCCCGGCACAGGATACAGGTCGAGATAGTACCGGCCGGCTGCGTCGCGGGACCGGGGCAGCGTGCCGCGGGTTATGGCGGGGGCAGGGATGGCCCGGGCAAGGTGTCCAGGCGGTGCCCACAACGTCAGCCGCCGGAGCCCCCAGTCTCCCACGAAGAGCGTATCCTGGGCAACGAAGATGTTTGCCGGATTGCGCAGATCCTTCGAGGAGCGCCCACCCAGAGGAGTAGCGGTGTGTCGCGCGGGATCGACGATCGCGACCACTTCCTCGGCCGGCGAGATGGCAGCCCAGCGGGTACCCCCCAACCAGGATGCTTCGGTGATGTCTGCGTAGGGTGCCAGCACCGTGTCACCGGTGGCGGTGAGCTCGACGACCGGCGTCTTGGGCTGGGAAGCTCCGCATCCCACGAACAGAGCTGCGAACAGGAAGGGGATGCCAGAGACCAGTTTCGCAAACATGCAGGAAAGGTAATGGCCTGCATGCCGGTTCTTTACTCTAGGGATTCCACCAGTAGGAGATTTTCACCAGGAAGATGTTGTCGCCTGGAGTCGAGGCCAGCCGTCCCAGCGCCGAGCCGTTGGAGAAGCTGCCGATGCTCTGGCTGTCGGACCGATTCTGGGTCCAGACCAGGAACAGGGTTGAGCCGGGTAAGTACTCCCAGCGCAACACCGCATTTCCTCGGAGCGAAACCAGGGAGAAGTTAGGGTCATCGATCTCCTGCTGGGCCGCGGGACCGGTCCCATCGGGATCGATGGCGAGCCGGTCGGGATCGCTGGTTTCAACCGGGTCGGGGTAGGGGTTGAAGTCGTAACTGCGGGGCCGGGCCAGCTCCTTGAACCCGGTGTATCGGCCAGAAGAGGCCAGGGGCTGGGCGTAGACCTCGAGGCTGAGCTTGGGAGTGAAGATCCAGTTCAGCCGCACGCTGGCCGAAACCGTGGTCTGGTCCAGCGTGGCGAAGACGTAGCGCTGGCCATAGGTGGACGCAGCCAGGACGTCATCGAAGGTGTCGACGTACTGAGACGAGGTGCCGATTCGCTCGATCTGGGGCTCCACCCGAAACGAGAGGCGTGCCCCAGGCTTCCATTCAAGGGCCGCTCTCGCGCTCCAACTCTGCTCCCAATCCTTCTGGTAATGGTTGCCGTGCAGACCGAACCCGTAAATCCAGCGTTTGTTCGGATCGGAATCCATCTGGAAGTCCCACTCCACGCCAGGCTGATTGATCATGCGTGGGCCACCGCGGGTCCTTCGATCGCTCACGGTACTCGGGTTGTATGCCACGAACCAGCGGCCGGTCGAGAAGTTCCGCATTTCGTAGAGCCCCGTCAAAAAGAGCCCGGTCCAGGTCACGTCGCCGCCGTAGTTGTAGCTCCGGAACCCAGCGAGATTCAGCCGCCAGCTCCGCAGGAATCGTCCGGGTCGAGTCCATTTATGCCCGAACATGATGTGGCTGTTGATCTGGTCGCTGCGGAACTGAAAACCGAGATCATTCACATCGAATTTCGGATCGATGACTCCCAGGGCTGAGTTGAACATCCAATTGCCCCTCTGCTTGTTGAGGGAAACTCGAGCACCGTATCCGCCGAGAGAAGTGGCACTAGAATCAACGCCGAGATACGACGCATCGGGGCGCTGGAAGTAGTGCACCGAGCTTTCCTGAAGACTCTGCATTCGCTCTGGCGTGCCATGGGAGCGGCTCAGTCCGGCCCAGCCGCTGATCACCCACATACCGCTGCGGTCCAGGGTAGTCCAGCCATCCATCCCCAGCCCAGTGGCGGTGGAGCTCAGCTCCGCTGGCATA
>DATKJJ010000460.1:0-2099 GCA_035543695.1 Gemmatimonadales bacterium
GGTGGTGACAAACGGCGTCAGCGCCAGTCAACGAGTGTCAGCGGTGCAGCGACCTAAACCCAAGGAGGTCAACGCCGGTCAGCGCTACCCAACGCCCGGCTGGGGCCTGATAAGCGTGAGGTCGGTAGTTCAACTCTACCCAGGCCCATACTGGATATACATGCCCCGCATGACCTTCGGCTCTGCGGGGTTTCTATTGAGACTCACTCGAACGTGCTGCTCCTCCTCGGCAGACCAGGAGGCGGAAAGCGATGCTGCCATGATCCCACGCGCACTCCTGATATGGTTTGGGATTCTAATCCTCGCCAACATCAACGGGGCTGTGCGCGAGGTCTGGCTCATCCCCGCTCTTGGCTCGACACCAGGCCGGGCGCTGAGCACGATCCTACTTTCGGGCCTAGTGTTCCTGGTGAGCTGGTTGAGCATTACCTGGATCGCCCCGCTCACACCCCGTGATGCCCTGCTCGTCGGAGCACTCTGGCTAGTCCTGACGCTCGCGTTCGAGTTCCTGGTGGGGCATTACGTCCTTCACAAGCCGTGGGCCGAGCTGACCCAGGACTACCACGTGCT
Source organism: Gemmatimonadales bacterium (assembly GCA_035543695.1). Taxonomy (GTDB): domain Bacteria; phylum Gemmatimonadota; class Gemmatimonadetes; order Gemmatimonadales; family GWC2-71-9; genus CAVVWJ01. Next base: position 571 of record DATKJJ010000460.1, read on the forward strand.
GCGCGGACGGATCTGGCCCCTGGTGCTGCTCCTGGTGCTGTTTGGTCCACTCTGCGCCGGACGCCTCCGAAGACTCTGGTGACTGGGCGCGGAATGCCGGGGCGAGGGACTGCGATTGTGAATGGACCACTCACCCTGTGTCAGCAGGAGTTTTTATGTCTCGGAATTTCTGCTTAATCGCGAGCATCCTAAGCCTGGCGCTGAGCGGATGCCGCGACTCGCGTCCGGTCCCGTCCGCTTCGAGTACCCGTGGCACGCCCGATTCCAGCCAGCAGGAGCAAGGGACGACGAGTCCTTCGGAACAGCCCGCTACGGTGCCTCCGGCCGACGTGTCGCATGGTGAGGCCAGGATCGGTGGCCCTGAGGCTGAACCGTCACCCGTGGCCGCCGTGCTGGCGCCGGCGGAATCCGGCAGACTGCATCGAATCCGTCTGGAGATGAGCCACGCACCGGTCGTCATTGCGCCCGGCGTCCGTTACGCGGCGTGGACTTTCGGCGGCAGGGTTCCCGGCCCACCCATCCACATTCGTCAGGGCGACACCGTGGATTTCACCCTGATCAATCGGGCCAACATTCCGCACAGCATGGACTTTCATGCGGCGGAGATCGCTCCCAGCAAGTACTACGTCAACGTGCTGCCGAACGACTCTCTGCATTACCGTTTCGTCGCCCGGGTTCCCGGCGCCTTCATGTATCACTGCGGCACCGCACCCGCCGCGATGCACATCGCGAACGGAATGTATGGCGCCATTGTGGTCGACCCGGCGAGATCCCGTCCCAGAGCCCGGGAGTTCGTTCTCGTGCAGAGCGAGTTCTACCTGACCCCGAAAGCGGGGGCCGACGGCACTCACAGCCTGGATTGGCAACGACTACTCTCGCTGGCGCCGGATCATGTCGTATTCAATGGGCGCGCGAGTCAGTATGCCACCCACCCGATCGACGTGCGTCCTGGGGAACTCCTGCGGTTTTACGTGGTGAACGCAGGACCCAACCGGATCAGCTCATTCCACGTGGTCGGGGGCATCTTCGATCGAGCGTTCCTGGATGGATCACAAACCAGCCCTTTGACGGGAGTTCAAACTGTGAACGTGCCGGTCGGAGGCGGCAGCATCTTCGAGCTGCGGCTGCGGGAAGCCGGTGACTACCCCTTCGTCACCCATGCCTTTGCCGATGCGACCAAGGGCGGGGTAGGCGTGCTGCGAGCGCTGGCTCCGGGCCAGAAGAAAGGGGAACCACCCGCGGCGGGGCACTGACCGGCTCCCGGTTGCCGCAGACGACGCTCGAAGACGCTTGCCGGTAACGGTAGATTGGCGAATGCCTCTTCCCCGGCTCCTGGCGGGGCTGCTCGCTACAATAGTCTTCTCGACTCCAGCTGCCGCGCAGCGTATCGCCTACGACTCAACGGCTCGGAGCTGGACGTTGACGTCGGGCCCGGTCTCCTATCGCCTGGTGCGCCGGGACCAGCAGGTCGCGTTTGACTACTTCGGCCCTACATCGCGGATGGATGGACCGCCAGACACGGCGCAGCA
>DATKJJ010000461.1:0-4899 GCA_035543695.1 Gemmatimonadales bacterium
TCCTCATCGGCGTAGGCGGTATACATCCGCCAACGGAGATACGTACGATCCGGAACCGGCAGGAAAGGTGGTTGTGCCCACCACCGTCTGCGCCGGAAGGCCCACGCCGTCCGGAGCAGGTCGATGCCGAGGCGGGGATTCAGCAGTCCCCGTAACATCAACCGACCCGTCAGAGAACCCCAGGAGCGGGACATCGGCGAAGTATAATTGGTATATTCCGCTCCTTATGACCAACAGTCCGTACCGAACAATGGACGACAACAAGCGTCCAACTGAAGATGAGACCCTCTTAGAAGGTCCTCAGCCCCAGGAACGACGGGACAAGGCTCAGATCCTGGTCTCCGATCCCTGGCGGGTGCTCCGCATCATGGGGGAGTTCGTCTGGGGTTTCGACAACCTCTCCGATGTTCGGGATGGAGTATCCATCTTCGGCTCGGCTCGAACCAAGCCGAACGATCCTCAGTACAAGGCCGCGGTGGAGACTGCCCGGCTGCTCGCCCAAGCGGGGATCCCAGTCATCACTGGAGGCGGACCCGGCATCATGGAAGCGGCCAACCGGGGCTGCATGGAAGGCAAGGGACTCTCGATCGGCTGCAACATCGAGCTGCCCTTCGAGCAGGGCTCCAACGCCTACCTGAGCCGGAGCCTCAACTTCAAGTTCTTCTTCGTCCGCAAGACGATGTTTGTGAAGTACGCCACCGCGTTCATCGTTTTCCCGGGCGGGTACGGAACAATGGACGAGCTGTTCGAGGCGCTCACCCTGATCCAAACCGGCAAGGTGAGAAACTTCCCGGTAATTCTCTTCGGCCGGGACTACTGGTCGGGACTGGTGGACTGGCTCACGAAGACGGTTGCGGCCGAGCGTAAGATCGACGACAAGGACCTCAAGCTTTTCCAGGTTACCGACGACCCGGCTGAAGCCACCCGCATCGTCATCGAAGCGCGCAATGAGAAACGTTGAGCGATGACCAGACCTTCTGCACCGTATCTGCGCGGCCAGCGTATCGATCCCAAGGCCACCACCGGCAAAGAGACGGTGGCCGAGTTGATCGACAACGCCTTCCTGGCGTATAACGCCGGCCGGCTGCGGGAAGGGTGCCAGCTCTTCACCCAGCGTATGCTCGAGCCAGATGTGACCGTGGGCATGACCCTCACCGGCGCAATGACCCCAGCCGGGCTCGGCATGAGCTGTCTCATTCCCCTGATGGAATCCGGGTTCGTGGACTGGCTGATCTCCACCGGGGCCAACCTGTATCATGATGCGCACTTTGCCCTCGGCCTTGCCATGCACCGAGGAACGCCCAACGCGAATGACGTCGAGCTGCGCGACAAGGGTGTCGTGCGGATTTACGACATCTTCTTCGACTACAGTGTTCTGCTCTCCACCGATGCCTTCATTCGCGAAGTGTCGGCCCGGAAAGAATTCCAGCGCCCCATGAGCAGCGCGGAATACCACTATCTGCTGGGCGGTTACGTGCGGGAACGGGAGCGAGCCCTCGGTCTCTCCCGGCGCTCGGTCCTCTCTGCGGCCCATGAGCTGGAGGTGCCCATCTACACCAGTGCTCCGGGCGACAGCTCGATCGGGATGAACGTCGCCGAGCAGGCGCTCGCCGGAAGCAAGCTGCGGTTCGACGTCAGCGCCGATGTCAACGAGACCGCGAGCATCGTCCTCGAGGCCAAGCGCGGAGGTGGCAAGAGCGGTGTCCTCATCGTCGGCGGAGGCAGTCCCAAGAACTTCATGCTCCAGACCGAGCCCCAGATTCAGGAGGTGTTGGGAATCGATGAGCGAGGTCATGACTATTTTCTGCAAATGACCGATGCTCGTCCCGACACTGGCGGACTCTCCGGGGCTACTCCCGCCGAGGCGGTGAGCTGGGGCAAGATCGATCCGGATCAGCTGCCGGGGACCGTTGTCGTCTATACCGACAGCAGTATCGCCCTTCCGCTCCTCACTGCGTATGCCAGGGAGCGGCGAGCCTCTCGGCCCCTCAAGCGACTCTACGGCAGGCGAACCGCCATGATGGAACGACTAGTGCAGGAGTATCAGGCCGCCCTCCAGTTCCGTGATCAACGCGCCGAAGAATCCCTGGCCCACATGCACCCGGGTGCGGGTGGAGCGGAGACGGTCGCGCGCAGGTGAAGCGGTCGCACTACGCCCTTGGGCTGCTGGCGGTTACCACTCTCCTCAGCTTCGTCAATCGGAACGTCATCTTCGGCCTGTTCGATCCGATCAAGGCCGACCTCGCTCTCAGCGATACCCAGCTCGGCTGGCTGGCCTCCGCGTATGTGCTGGTCTTCTCCCTGGCGGCGCTGCCCTTCGGAATCGTGAGCGACCTCCGGTCTCGCCGGGCGGTGATCACCCTTGGCATAGTGCTCTGGAGCGCGTTCACGATGGCGAGTGGTTTCGCCGTCGGCTTTACTCAGCTGCTGCTCTTTCGAGCCGTGGTGGGGATGGGCGCTGCGGCGTTCAGTGCTGCGTCCCAATCCATGACCGCGGACTACTTTCCCCTGCGTGGGCGAGCAGTGGCGTTGGGAATCCTCGCGGCCGGTATCACGCCCGGCGGAGTGCTCGGCATCTGGTTGGGCGGCCGTCTCGAGGTGGTGTACGGATGGCGCACGGCGCTGATCGCCGTCAGCATCCCCGGATTTGTTCTGGCACTGCTCACCGCCCGGCTGCACGACCCCGGCCGAACTCCGACGATACTGTCGCTTCGAGAGAGTTGGACTGAGCTCCAGGTTAGCATCAACTCCTTGGTTCGATCGTTTCTCCCCCTGATTCTGAGCCTGATCGTCGGTGCAGCGCTGGCCTGGCACTTCGACCGGGTTTACGCTGCGGATTCCGAGGTGGACGTCGCAGCGTTTGGAGCGAGCGTTGCTCTGGGTGTCGCCCTCAACATCCGGCTCTGGGTCAGACGCTTCGCCAGAGCACCCGCCTCGGGGCCCACCGCGCTGGTCCGGGTCTTCGGCGACCAGGCAGTCTCGCTGGCTGTGGTGCTCCGCACACCTACCCTGCTCTATGTGTTCGTGGGAGGCGCCTTGATGTCCTTTGGAATCAATGGACTGGTTGGCTGGGCGCCCACATTCCTTTCGCGCGAGCTGAATCTGGCGGTCGCGGATGCCGCGACTCTGCTGGGCACCTGGGGGCTGGTCTCCGGGATCAGCGGCGCTCTGTTCGGTGGCGTGCTGGCCGATTGGCTCCGGCGCTACACCCTCACCGGTCGGGTGATCACGATTGCGCTCGGCGTGCTGATCGGAGGCCCGCTGACGGTCTGGCTGCTCACGGTGCGCGACATGAGCCTCTTCGTACCGGTATTTGCCGCTGCGTTCTTTTTTCTATCCTGGTTCAACGGGCCGATTGCCGCGGTGATCTTCGACGTCGTGCCGGCCAAGATCAGCGCGACCGTTGCCGGAGCCTATCTGCTCTTCATTCACCTGGTGGGCGACACCGTGGCTTTTCCCCTGGTGGGCGCGCTCTCAGACCGGTTCGGGCTGGATCGGGCGGTACTGCTGCTTCCCTCAGTAGCCATTCTCGGCGGGCTGGTCATCTTGGGAGCGACCCGAACGGTGGCGGCTGATATGCTTACCGCGCGTTCCTATACATCAGCTCCATCAACTCCTCTACTGCCGCATCCATCTGCTCCTGATCGGTATTCCTGAGCACTTCCGTGACACAGTGCTTCAAATGGTTCTGAAGCAGACCCCGTCCCACCCCGCGGAGAGCCTCCTGGACCGATGACAGCTGCATCAGCACGTCGGCGCAGTAACGCTCCTCCTCTACCATCTTCTGCAGACCTCGGACCTGCCCTTCAATCCGGCGCAGGCGAGTGCCGATTGCATGCTTGATCTCCGGGTCTACCGAGCTGCCCAGAGAGCCATCGGTGATCCTCGCCCCACAGGCGCAGGGGGACTTGGTTTCTGTTGCCATCCTTGACCTCGTCAACTTCGTGAACGTTGAGCGGTAAATGCGTTAACGCCGATAATTCCTAAGCCGAAGGCTGTTTGACACCACACTCACCGAGCTGGCCGCCATCGCCGCCGCCGCCATGGCCGGACTGAGCAGCAGGCCGAATCGGGGATACAGCACGCCGGCGGCGATCGGGATGCCGATCAGATTGTAGATGAAGGCCCAGAAGAGATTCTGCCGAATGATCCTCATGGTCTGGCGAGAGAGCGCGATCCCGTCCACCACCCCCATGAGGTCACCGCGCATCAGGGTGACCGTCGCGGCTTCAACCGCCACGCTGGTCCCGCCGCCCATGGCAATGCCGATGTCAGCTTGCGCCAGCGCCGGCGCGTCGTTCAGTCCATCACCCACCATCGCCACAGACTTGCCCTGCTGCTGTAGTCGCCGGATCTCTTGCAGCTTTCCGGCAGGCAGCACCTCGGCCACGACCTGGTCGATCCCAACCAGGTGAGCCACGCTGCTTGTCGTGCGTTGATTGTCGCCACTGAGCAGGACCAGATCGAGATCCAGCTGCTTGAGCCGGCGAACCGCTTCGGCGCTGCTCGACCTGACGGGGTCGGACACGGTGATGAGCCCGGCCGCCCGGCCATCAACCGCGAGGCATATCTGCGTCGCATCCGATCTACCGTCCTGAGGTGCGAGGCCCCTCGGATCAATCTTTGCGTCGCGCATCAGGGCCAGATTTCCGACGGTGACGCGATGGCCGTCTACCACGCCTTCCACCCCCCGGCCCGTTCGGCTCTCGAATGCCGTGACCGAGAGCAGCGGAATCGTTCGACGCTCCGCCTCGGCCACGATTGCTTCACCGAGCGGATGCTCGCTGAATCGCTCTACTGATGCCGCCAGCTGCAGAACCCGCTCGGCGCTCAGGCCCGACTCGGCCACCGCGGATACCGAGCCAACGGCCGGCCGGCCTTCAGTGATGGTTCCGGTCT
>DATKJJ010000462.1:0-4534 GCA_035543695.1 Gemmatimonadales bacterium
GCGCGCCGTAGCGGACCAGGTCGTCAAGCGTGTAGGAGAGCTGTTCGGCTGCTTCCCGGTCGAGCCGTCCTCCCAAGCGGAGGACGGCGGTCGCTCCTGACCGGGAGGAGTCGATCCTCATTTCTTCTGGGCGCCTCCGACGACCGTGTCGGCCTGCTGTACCATGTTCTGTGGGAGGCTGACACCGGCCTTGCCGGCACTCGCCGGATTCACCGCCAGCTTGGTGGTCTTGAGCTGGTAGAACGGGATCTTGCCGGGATTCTCACCCTTGAGTATCCGGGCGATCATCTTGCCGGCTTCGACGCCGCCTTCCTGGAAATCGGGGAAGAAAGAGGCGACGGCGCCGTGCAGCACCTCGAACGGCGACGGCGAGAAGACCGGGATCTTGCACTCATTGGCCGCCTTGATCAGGCTCTCGAACCCGGTGTGGGCGACGTTGCCGTACAGCTCGATCGCATTGACCTTCTTCCCGCACAAGGCGCGGGTGGCATCTCCCACCTCTCCGACACTGCTCACCGGCTGGGCGACGACCTGGAGCCCGGCCTTCTTCGCAGCCTGGGTCATTCGGTCCTTGAAGATGACCGAAAGCTTCTCCTCCGGGCTGAAGAGAACTCCCAGGCTGCGGGGCTTGGGCACGATCGCCTGAATGATCTGCACCCGACGGCTCTGCTCCGGATCGCCGAAGCCGGGGGAGTACACCCCGGTGATGTTGGGGAGGTGGTTGCTGTCACTGGTGCCGGCGCCGGCTGCGAACGGGTCGGACAGCAAGTCGAACACGATCGGCACCGACTTCGCCCTACGGACTGCGGCCTCCAGGGTTGCGTCCTGTAACGCGACGATCACTTTCGCCTTGGCGTCGATCGCCTGGTCGATCAGGCTGGGCAGAGTGGCGAGGTCGCCCTGGGCGCTGGAGACCTTGAGCTGATAGTCCTGGCCCTCTTCCAGGTCGGCCTCCCGCATTCCCAGCTTGATCGCATCCTCGCCCCACTCGCTGCCCATCCAGTCGGCGGCACGCACCAGAGCTACCAGCGGCTTGGAGCCGCCGTCGCTCGCTGCTCCCTCAGAGGTCCCGCTTGCGGCGGCCTTTCCGTCCGGTTTGCCGGAGCAGCTCATGGCTAGAACTAGCCATACGACCAAGCCCAGGACCCGTGCTGAGGCAACGGGCTGCAGCGGGGACCCCTGGTGCGCGCTCATGCGTCCCTCCGAAGATGGAAAGGTGTTCCTGCCAAACTGTCCCACCGATGCGTTCGCGACCGGGATTTCACAGAGCATTCTAGCGCCCAACGAGTTTAGGCGTAAATTGGGCCTGAGGCTAGATTCTTCCCTCAGACGATTCACAATATCACAATTGGATCGCGTGGAGTCGACAGTGGCCGACCTGTTCGAACGCCTCAGCGCCGCGATCGCTGCGCGGTATAAGCTGCAGCGCGAACTAGGGCAGGGCGGAATGGCGAAGGTCTTCCTTGCCCACGACCTGAAGTATCAGCGGGCAGTAGCGGTGAAGGTGCTCCTCTCGGAGCTGACTGAATCTGTTGGTGCCACCCGTTTCCTCCATGAAATTCAGATCGCCGCCCGCCTGCATCATCCGCACATTCTGCCGCTGTACGATTCCGACGAGGCTAATGGGTTTCTCTACTATGTCATGCCCTTCATCGAGGGGGAAACCCTGCGCGAACGCATCACCCGGGAACGGCAGCTCCCGGTCGGCGATGCCATTCAGATCGCGCGCGAGGTGGCCGACGCGCTGAGCTATGCCCACAAATCGGGCGTGGTGCACCGCGATATCAAGCCGGGCAATATCATGCTGGAATCCGGTCATGCCATCGTGGCCGATTTCGGGATCGCCCGGGCCGTGGGGGTGGCTACCTCGCAATCGTTGACCGGGCCGCGGCACGTGATCGGGACCCCAGCGTACATGAGCCCGGAACAGATCGAAGGCAGCGAATACCTCGACGGCCGTAGCGACATCTACAGCTTGGGCTGCGTGCTCTTCGAGATGCTCGCGGGCGAGCCTCCCTTTGCCGGCAACACCCTCGAATCCATCATCGCTCGCCGGTTGAGCGGCCCGACCCCTTCGGCCCGTGCCTTCCGCGAGCTGGTGCCCGAGGCGATCGACGCCGCGGTGAAGAAGTCGCTGGCCCGGCTGCCCGCCGACCGATTCGTCTCCGCCGGTCAGTTCGCCGAAGCTCTGGCAACGCCGGTGACTGCCGCCATCGCGGTGGGCGCCGCGCAGGCAATGGTTCAGGAAATCACCGCCGCCAAGTCGGTCGCGGTGCTCCCGTTCGAGAACATGAGCACCGATCCGGAAAACGAGTACTTCAGCGACGGGATCACGGACGACATCATCGCTCAGCTCTCCAAGATCAGCGCGCTCAAGGTGATCTCGCGGACGTCCTCGATGCAGTACAAGAAGACCGCCAAGAAGATCACCACCATCGCAGAGGAGCTGGGCGTCGGAGCCATTCTGGAAGGCAGCGTGCGGCGGGCCGGTCCCCGAGCCCGGATCGTGGTGCACCTGGTGGATCCCAAGACCGAGAAGCACATCTGGGGCGAGACCTTCGACCGGCAGTTGACCGACATCTTCGAGGTCCAGAGCGAGGTCGCGCAACAGATCACCGGCGCCCTTTCGCTCGCGCTCTCGCCGGAAGAGAAGCAGCGAGTCGAGAAGAAGGCGACGGCCGACGCCGAGGCGTACAACCTGTATCTCCTGGGCGTCTACCACGCGAACAAGTGGACCGGGGCCGACATTCAGAAGGCGATCGACTACTTCCAGCAGGCCATCGCCAAGGATCCCGCCTATGCGGTGGCCTACGCCGGCCTCGCTGATGCGTACGAGCTGCTCAGCATCGGGTTCGGCGACAAGCCGCCCCTGGAGTATCTGGTGATGGCCAAAGGCGTGTCGCTGAAGGCGCTGGAAATGGATGACAGCCTGGCGGAGGCCCACACCTCGCTGGCGTACGCCCGCTGGCTGGGCGACCTCGACTGGTCCGGGGCGGAGCGGGAGTTCAAGCGCGCGCTCGATCTCAAGTCGAGCTACGTCATGGCCCACGAGTGGTACTCCGAGTACCTGTCGTCTCTGGGCCGATTCGACGAGGCGCTTGCCGCCATCAAGCGGGCCCAGCAACTCGACCCGCTGTCGGTGCCGGTGAACCGGGCGGTCGGATGGGTGCTCTACTTCAGCCGCCGGTACGACGAATCGATCGAGGAGCTGCGCAAGGCGCTGGCGATGAACGCCGAATTCCTCGGCGCCCGGATGGTGCTCTGGTGGGCGCTGGTGGCGAAGGGCGCGCCTCAGGAGGCAATCGCGGATATCCGCAGCCAGGTCGAGCGCCCTGGCGCGCGCACCATGAAGAAGCTGATGCTGGCCTACGCCACCGCCGCTGCGGGCAACAAGGAAGAGGCCGGCGGAATCCTCTGGGAGCTGGAAGCCAAGGTCGCCGCCGAGAGCCGCATGTCGCTGTTGGCCGCGATGCTCTTCACCGCCATGGACGAGAAGGACCGCGCCTTCGAGCAGCTGCAACGGGCGTTCGAGATTCGCGAGCCCGGACTGTTGTTCCTCAGGGTGGCACCCTGGGCCGACTCGCTGCGTTCCGACCGGCGCTACGCCCCACTGGTGGAGAAGCTGGGCCTCAGCTGATCATGCGGGGTGTGCCCAGATTGTCGACCGGCCTCATCCGGCCACCGCCGGCGGCGACGAGAAGGTCGTGCATTCGACTGTTCCCTTGACGGTGGCGCCCTTGTCGTCCTTGCCGTCGATCTCGAAGGTTCCGCCCTGGTCCTTCGGCGTCAGCTTCAACGTACCGCTGCCCACGTTCTGGCTCTTCTTCACCGTGTCGATGCGATGGTCCCCCGATCCGATGTGGACCGAGAGAGACATCTGATCGGGTCCGCCGGCCAGTGGGCGCCAGGCGGTGAGGGTGAGATTGGTGAGCCCGCTCTTGTCTTCACCGGTGTACTCGACCGACCACATCTTGGCTCGCATATCGTAGAACGACGCCATCGGGGCGTAGTGGCAGGTTCCATCTCCCTTGGCCTTGTACTCCTTGCCGGCGACGGTGAGCGTGATGGTGACCGGCTCGCTGCCCGCTTCAAAGGCCAGAAGCAGTGCGCCGAGTGCGAGAGAATAGGTGGTTCGCATGATGACCTCTATAAAGGAAGGTGAGATGCTGCTGGATCACTGCACCCGGGTGACTTCGATCCGGGCATTGTGCCTGCCGTCGTCGCGGTGGGGACGGGACGCGCCATAACCCACGGCGAGCAGCCGCCCCGCGGCGACGCCCTCGGAGACCAGTCGCGTCTTGACCGCAACGGCCCGGCGCTCGGACAGGAGCTGCGCCGACCCGGCATCGGGCCCCGCATCGGTGTGGCCCTCGATCAGGAAGACGCCGGCGTTCTCGATCAGTGCCTGCGCCAGGTCGCGAAGCACAGTCGCGGCGGACTGGTCGATGCGATCCGAGCCCGGCGCGAACCGGATCTCCCGCAGCACCAGTCGTCCCTGGGCCAACTGCTGGGCCAGAGCAGCCGGGTGCTGGCC
>DATKJJ010000463.1:0-8553 GCA_035543695.1 Gemmatimonadales bacterium
TCAGAAGGTGCGTGAGTTCCTGGAGCGTGACTTCGACAATCCCTCGTTCGCGGCCTGAGCCCCATGGACTTTCGCTATTCCCGTGAAGTCATCGTCGGCACGATTGTGACCGTTGCCATCCTGGTCTTCATCTTTGGAACCATGTGGCTGAGCGGACGGTCCGTTTCCTCCGACAACCTCGCCCATATCCAGTTCGCCAACGTGAGTGGGCTCAAGCGAGCCTCACCCGTCCGGGTGTCGGGGGTGAACGTAGGCAAGGTGGAGAAGATCGAATTCGTGGACGTGGGCAAGGTTCTGGTCACGGCCAGTCTGCCCGTCAAGATCCGTCCACGGGTAGACGCCGAAGCCAAGATCGTTTCGGTCACCCTGGTTGGCGATTACGCGGTGGACTTCTACCCTGGAACCGCCGCCGAGTTGCTGCCCCCCGGGAAGCTCATTCTTGGCACCCAGGATCTCGGGCTCTCGGGGCGAGCCCTGGCATTGAGCGATCGGGCGGACAGCGTCCTGATCGGGGCCCAGGCCATCGTGAACAAGGAAACCGGCGAACAGCTCCGCTCCATGCTCACCACTATGGAGGGCACCCTCAAGGCGGCGGAGCGAACCATGCGGGTCTACGGCGATTCCACTCGGGGGCCCACGGCGGAGCTCACCCGCACGATGGCGTCATTCCGCCAGCTGAGCGCCCGCCTGGACAGTACGCTGGCCAATCCTGCTCTCGGGCGTACGCTCACTCGCGCGGACACACTCACCGGCAACCTGGCCGCCATGACCGCTCGGCTGGACTCGACGCTTGCGGCCATCAACCGGGGCCAGGGCACTCTGGGCAAGTTAGCCACCGACAGCGGCCTGTATTACGACATGCGAGACGTGTCCAAGTCCTTGAAGGAGCTGCTGGACGAGATCAAGAAACATCCGGGCAAGGTCGGGGTGACGGTCAAGCTGTTCTAAAGGGCAGGGCCATGTTGAGCATCACCTTCCTGGGCACTAGCGCGTCCATCCCCACCATCGACAGGAACGTGGCCGGTCTCGCCGTTCAGCGCGAGGGCGAGACCATCCTCTTCGATTGTGGAGAGGGAAGCCAGCGCCAGATGATGCGCTACGGTGTCGGCTTCAGCTTTCGCGAGATTTTTTTCACCCACTATCACGCCGACCACATGCTCGGGGTGACCGGTCTCCTGCGGACCCTGGGGCTGCAGGACCGGTCTGCGCCGGTGCTGCTTTACGGGCCCAAGGGTGCTCACCGGGTACTCGGCGCGGCGATTACCCTGGGTATCGAGCGCAACAAGTTCCCGGTCGAGATCCTGGAGGTCAAACCGGGGGACCGGCTGGCCCGTGACGAATACGATATCGTGGTCTTCGAGACCGATCACCGGGCCGATACCGTTGGGTTTGCGCTGGTGGAGCACGCCCGCCTCGGACGCTTCAACCCGGACCGGGCGCGCGAGCTGGGCATTCCCGAAGGTCCGCTCTGGGGGGAACTGCACCGGGGCAAGCCCATCACCCTTCCCGACGGCCGGACCATTGGCCCCAGCGACCTGGTGGGTGCCCCTCGTCCGGGACGGGCGCTGGTCTACACCGGCGATACTCGCCCCCACCTCGGGGTGATCGAGGCCGCCCGTGGAGCCGATCTGCTGGTGCACGAGGCCACCTTTGGCGGTGATGAACAGGATCGGGCCAGGGAGACCGGCCACTCGACGGCTGCGGAGGCCGCCCGGGTAGCGGTGGAGGCCGGCGCCCGCCGCCTGGCGCTGACCCACATCAGCTCGCGATACAACCGTGACGCCGCCGAGCTTCTGGCCGAGGCCAAGGCGGTGTTCCCGGAGACCATTATTGCCCGGGACGGCATGACGCTCGATGTCCCGTACAGCGATGGGGATTGAGGTGGAAGTGTGGCTTGGCCCTGGCCTTGCAGATCGATGCGGCAAGCCGTTCGGCGACCGCATCCTCCTTGAATCTGGGCTTATGGACCGTTCCTCTCCGGCCACGTCCACCTTGCGCTCTACCATCATTATCGCATTTCTCACCGCCGTCCTGCTCGGCTGCGGCAACGCCCCCGCTCGCGCGGTGCAGCAGCAGGAGGACCTGAGGCAGGACTGGGAAGTGCAGCCGGCGCTCTGGTCTCCCCGTCCCATTCTGATTCCCCGCAGTGCGGCCGCGGATTCGGCGGCAAGCGATACCGTCACCCTGCTCGACAGTCTGCTCACCCATAGCCGCGCGGCCCTCAGCGACTCGGCCAGGCGGGACAGCGCGAAAGCAGGGGGAAAGAGCGCCGCCGCTGCGAGTGTCCCCAAGAAGCGGGGACTGTTCAACATCAGTCCCAGTGACTCGGCTTTGTGGCCGGTCAAAGCTCCCCCACCGTTGCCGGGCTCGATTCTCCCGGAACACCGGATCGTGGCGTTCTACGGGAACCCGCTCTCCAAGCGGATGGGCATTCTGGGCGAGCTTCCACCCGAGGAAATGCTGGTTCGCCTGGAAAAGGTGGCCACCGAATGGGCGGCGGCGGACAGCGGCATGAAGGTGCTGCCGGCACTGCATCTGATCGCCACGGTGGCTCAGGGCTATCCCGGCCCGGCGCGGAAGTACCGGCTGCAGATGCCGGACAGCGTGATCCGCCGAGTGGCGGGCTGGGCGGAAGAAAGGGGCTGGCTGATCTTCCTGGATATTCAGGTTGGGGTCAGCAATGTCGAAGACGAGCTCAAGGTCCTGGTGCCCTATCTCAAGTACCCCCACGTGCAGTTGGCGCTGGACCCCGAGTTTGCCATGAAGGACGGCAAGCGGCCCGGGACCGATTGGATGGGCCGGATGGATGCTTCGGAGGTCAACCATGCGATCGGCGTGCTGGCCCGGATCGTCGAGGAGCACCAGCTTCCACCCAAGGTTTTGGTGGTGCACCGGTTCACCCGGAACATGTTGACCAACGCCTCCCAAATTCGGCTGGACCCTCGGGTTCAGGTCATCATCGACATGGACGGCTGGGGGACACCGGGCAGCAAGATGGGCGCGTACCGCTGGTTCGTCGTCCGCCACCCGGTGCAATACACGGGCTTCAAGCTGTTCTACAAAAACGACAAGCCGATGATGACGCCGCAGCAGGTCCTGGAACTGTATCCCAAGCCGCTGTATATCCAATATCAATAGGCGGGGCAGTGGGGGAGCGGGGCAGCGGGGCCGAGAATAATCCGATCAACTATCCTCAAGCGGGACAGGTCTCTTGGAGCGGAACATGCGCACCGCCGTCGTTCTTCCCATCGGATTACTCCTCCTCTCTTCTGCTGCCCCGCTGCCCCGCCGCTCTGCTGACCCGCCTCAGATCACTGATTTGACCTGGCTCGAGGGCACCTGGCGCGGCAAGATCGGTGGTCGCGAATTCGAGGCGCACTACACCGGCGTGAATGGGGGCCAGATTCTGAGCGCCAGCAAGTACACCGAGAACGGAAAGCCGGCGGGGTTCGAGTTCGAGCGCTTCCAGCAGCAAGGCGATACTCTGGTGTTGACGCCGTTTCCCGAAGGAAAGTCCTCGGTGTCGTTCCCGCTGACCGAATACGACCCCAAGGGCAAGCGAGCGGTGTTCGAAAATCTGGCGCACGACTTTCCCACCAGGATCAGCTACCAGCGAACCGCGGGCAACCGGCTCACCATCCTGGTTTCCGGTCCGGGCGAAGACGGGAAGGAGCAGGTCCTGACCTACGATCTGCAGCGGAAATAGGGTTTACACGGACCGCCCTGGATACTGATATTTTGCCGTTGTGAGCTCTACACCTCTCCCAGCCGATCACGAACACTCTCGCCGCAAGGTCTCTGCACCCGACGGTGCTGCCGCTGAACGCCAATTGGCGCGATGGATAGCCGAAGGGGACGAGGCCGCACTGGGCGAGCTGTTCGACCTGCTCGGCCCTTCACTCTATGCCGTGGCGCTCGGTATCAGCGAGGACACCCGGCACGCCGAAGGTGCCGTGGAAGAAAGCTTCGCCGAGCTGTGGGAAAAACGGGCCTGGCTCAGTCAACTTCCGGCGGTTTCACCCTGGCTGCTGGAGCGGTGCCGCACCTGGGCGATTGCGCTCAGGACCGGAACGGCGGTGCCAAGCGCGCGGGCACTCAATGATCGAATTGGAGATGTACCGCTGACTCGCCGGCTGCTCCGGTGTCCTCCTGAGCTGCGAAGCTCCCGGGTCAATCGGGCGGTGGATCAGCTTGGGTCGCAGATGCGGGAAGTGCTCGCCCTGGCGTCGCGGGGCGGTGCCGGCATCACCGATATCGCGGAGCGGCTGGGGATTCGGTCGGGTGACGTGCTGGCATCACTGCGAGAGGCCCTGCAGCAGGTCCGGGCGGAGCTGGAACGTTCCCTCCGACGCGAGGCGCCATGAGCCACCCGCCCGAGTTAGACAATCGTCTGGCGGCTTTGGCGTTAGGCCTGGCCGACGCCGATTCAGACGGGAGCCTCGCAAGCCATCTGGCCACGGGTTGCGAGAGCTGCGCCACGGAGCTCCGGCACTACCGGGAGACCGCAGCCTTGCTTGCCCTCGGTATCGAGCCGCTCCATCCTCCCGAGGCCCTGCGGCAGCGGATCCTGGATCGGATCGGGGGCAACAGCTTTGCCTTTGTGCTGAACGGGACTGGTGAGTGGCAAAAGGAAGATGGGCTCGAGGCAAAGGTGCTGTTCGGCACCCAAGAAGGTCCACTGACCTCGCTGCTGTCACTCCCTACCGGATCCTGGTTGGCTGACGCGTACCGCCCAGGGCATTTGGGCTACGTCATCATGCGAGGCGAGCTGGACGGCGAAGGCATGCGACTCGGTGTCGGCGACTTTCTTCCCGCAGCCGGCAAGGTACCCGGGCGTCAGATGGCCGTTGTGATGGACACGGTTCTGCTCGCGATAGCGGGGTCGGCGGCGGCGGCGCCGCTCGATTCACCTCGCGCGGTCCGCTCCGGCAAAGCGGCGTGGAACCCGATGGAGCGGGGCACGCTGGCTTTGCCCCTGAGCGGCAGCGAGGAGGAAGGAGTGGAGATTTCTCTGCTGCGTCTGGAGCCCGGCGCAACGATCGCTCGCCACCGCCATGACTGGGTGGAAGAGCTCTGCCTCATCTCCGGAGACTGTCGCTGTCAGGGCATTGAGCTCGGGCCGGAGGATTACCATCGGGCCGACGCCAGCACCACCCACGATACCACCACCAGCGTAGGCGGATGTACCCTGGTCTACATCATCCGGAAGAGCACTCCGGAGTAGTCCGCAAACCCCGGTTTATCGCAGCGCCAGCTTCACATCGGCCGTCTTCCAGGCCCGCTCGAATCGTTCTTCGATCTTCCCGGCGGGTTTCAGCTTGTTCTGGGCTCGGAGGCTCTGGGCCAGACCATATAACGACCATCCGTTTTCCGGGCGCCGGTCCAGATCCTCGCGAAAGACTTTTTCCGCCCGTACCGGTCTTCCTGCCGCCAGCAGAATCGTGCCCAGCCGCTGCCGAAGGGGCATGTACCAGGCTGGCGGCTCGTCGTACACCAACTGGTCTTCTCCCTGGATCGCCGCTTCGAGCTGAGCGACAGCCTCGTCGACCTGTCCCGCTTGAGCTGCCATTTCACCCGCGAGATGGGCCTTGGCGATCTCCAGCAGCGACTTGCTGGAGTTCAGATTCAGCATCTGATCGGCCGGCAACTCGTCGGCAATTGCCACCATAGAATCGCGCTCGACCGCTGCGGAGTCGGTCTGCTCCCGGGAGGTGAACGCCAGGGCGCGGGCGTAGTGCCAGATAGCGGTGGTGTAGCGGAGATGAGCCGCCGGCCGCGGCTGCTTCAGGATGTCGTCCCACCGGGAGAAGCGCACCAGAGTATACAGCACGGTAGGCGAGAAGTACTCGAGCGAGGGTATCTGCTTGACGACCTCCGGCGAAATCCGCTCTCCAATGGTTCGAGCTGCTTTCAGAGCGTCTTCGCTCCGCCCCAGCATGTTGAGGGCGTACCACATCACGTGGAAGTTGTGGGTGTAGTAGCCCAGCGGATACACCCCGGTTGGGTGCCGCTCATTGATGAACTCTTCGTCGGCGTGCAGCGCGTGGGCATTGTCTTCGGCAGCCAGATCCCACTCGCCCAGCTTGATGTAGATGTGGGTGGGCATGTGCACCAGGTGCCCGGCTCCGGGCATCAGGCTGCCCAAGCGTTGGGCACAGGGAAGTGCCTTACGGGCCTCGGGCGAGGCTTCAATGGCGTGGATGTAGAAGTGGCAGGCTCCCGGATGATCCGGATTTCGTTTCACGACCTGCTCCAGCACTTTCACCTGTTCTTTGGTACTCGGTGCCAGTGGTTTCCCGGCATTGCTCCAGTAGTTCCAGGGGCGAAGGTCCATCAGGGACTCGGCGTACAGGACCGCCGCATCGGCGTCATCAGGATACTTCCGGGATACTGCGCCGATGGCTCGAGCCCAGGCCGTGTCCAGCGCAGCGCGGTTTGCCTTGGGGTCGGCCGAGTAGCGTTTGCTCAAGGCATCGATGTAGGCCTGTTCCTGGGGTGAGACGTTGACCGACAGCCGGACGGCATTGTAGGACGCGTCCCAGGCCGGACGCACCAGCGAGCTGTCCATCGGCAGGTTGATGTTGGGGCCCAGCGCGTACGCGATGCCCCAGTAACACATCGCACAGGTGGAGTCATACACCAGCGCCTGCTTGAACGACTTGATCGCCTCGTCATGGTTGAAGGCGTAGGTCAGCCGGAGCCCCTGGTCGAAGTACTGCTGCGCCTTATCCGACTGGGTCGTCACCGTGTGGTGCAGACTGCCGAGATTCTCATAGAGTGGTGTCGGGGCGGAGGCGGACTCGGCGGTCGGCATTCCGGGCGGGTGATGGTGTTCCTGTGCGTTCAGTAGCCCGGGAACTGCCAGCCAGAGCGCAACACCTCCAAGGGACCACCGGAGTCGCGGCTGGATGTCGTGGAGCATGAGAGTACTCCTTGAGTGGCTCAGGGGGAGAGCTGAGTTTCCGTCAGCTTCCGGAATTCGGGATTGTGTCGCAGCGCCAAGAAATTGGGATCGACTCTGAGCCAGGCCGGCGACACATAAAAGGGCACCGAGAGCAATGTCCCCAGCGTGGCCAGCGCCTCGCTCTGCAGGCCGAGCCGGGACTGAACACAGGCCAGACGATAGACCAGCAGTGCGCCGTTGAGCGCATCCTTGGCTATCGGCAGCAGGGAGATGCTCCGCTCGGCCTCATGGGTGGCCTCGTCCCGACGGCCGAGATACGCGTCCACCAGGGCAAGTCGCGAATGGGTGTTGGCGTCTTCGGGGGCGGTCTTCAGCTGCCGTGACAACCGATCACGGGCGGCGCCGGCTTCGCGCCGAGCAGCAGCCGTGTCGCCCTGGTCCAGGTGAATGGCCGCGGAGGCCGTCTGCCACCACACCGTATCGCCGTAAAACTGGGCCGGACCCATCCTCAGAATCTGGGTCTGTTGATCCTGGTCGAGAAGCCAGTAGAGATCCCAATAGGTCGCCACAAAGGGCAAGAGCTCTTCGGGCGGCATCTGGGCGGTACCGGTCCGGATGAATCGCTGAGCCTCCTCCAGCTTCCCTTCTCCCAGGGCAACCATGGCGCGCAGCTGGTAGGCTTCGGGGTTGGTTGGACCCAGGATGAGATAGCGGTCGGCGGCCCGGCGCGCATCGCCGTAGCGGCGGAGCCAGAGCAGATTGGTGGCCAGACCCGCGGCGTGACCGGCCGCCGTCGGATCCAGCGTCGCGGCCCGCTGCCGGAAGCGCAGCGCCTCCTGCCAGCGGCCTTCCAGCTCCAGCAGACTGGCACTATACCCCACCAGCCGGGCGTTGGACGGATCCGCCTCCAACCCCTTTCGGGTTTCCTCCCTGGCCGCGCCCCGATTGCCCTTCATGATGTGATAAAACGCCAGCACCTGGCGCGCCTCTGCCTCGGCGCCGCCGATCCGGAGCGCGCGATCGCCGTGGGCTTTCGCGTTTTCCAGGAGGGTTTCATCCGTGCTGGCATTGTTCCAGAGCGCAGCCTCGGCCCAACCAAGTTGGGCCCACGCCGCGGCGAACATCGAGTCCTGGTCCACCGCGGCCTGAAATTCCGCGATGGCCCGGCTTAGCTCCCCCGGCCCCGAGGCACCCTGGCGGAGAATCTGCTGACCTCGGAGATAGGCCTCGTACGCCTCCGGCCGGCGCTGATCGAGACCAGCGCTCTGTTCCTGGCGTTCACCGTGCAGACCCAGGACCTCGGCAACTTCCCGGGCAATGGAGCTCTGCAGCCGGGGGAGCGCGGTGGACACCGTGTCGTACACCCGCTGCCAGCGGGTGACCGGGGCCGGCACCTGGCTGACCTGAATCAGCTCGCTGCTGAGCTGGACCCGCCCCGGCCTGCCCGACGCCGGCTCTCTCCGCACCTTGCCGGTGAGGAGGTATGCCGCCCCCAGCTGCCGGGCAACCGCCTGCAGTCCGGCGCTGTCGCGGAACTGCTCCGCACTCGCGCTGGAGATGACCTGTAGCGCGGGGAGTCGCGCCAGCTGGCCCCGGATCTCATCGGCAACACCATCGGCGAAGTACTCGTCCTCCGGGCGCCCGTTATT
>DATKJJ010000464.1:0-6761 GCA_035543695.1 Gemmatimonadales bacterium
GAAGAACAGTGCGATGCCGGCGATCACGATGGCCGCCACGACCATCCAGCGGAGCAGCTCGGAGCCGGACAGTGTTACCCGATCATCATCCATGGGCGACGCCTCGCGAAAAATTCCTGCTTTGGTTCCGGAAAAAGGTTAACTTAATGGCAGTGCGATTTCTTCTGTAAGAGGATACGCGTGCGTCGAGACGAGCTGAGCGGGACCCAGATCTTTCTGTGGACGACTCTTGGCATTGGATCCGGGCTATTGGCCGGATTTGCTTTGAGCGAGTGGGTGGGAGGCGTTAACCGAACCCGGTTTCGCCGTGCCGCACGGCGCCTGGGCCAGCAGGCGCCGGCCCGCACCACCCCCGCTGCATCCGCTCGCGCGGTCGAAGCTGCGCTCCAGGCCGAGCCACGGCTGGCGGGCTTCAGCATCGAGGCCATGGCCGTGAGCCGAGGAGCTGTCGAGCTCCGCGGCTGGGTCAAGGATCGGGGCAGCCGGACCCTGGCCGCCCGGATCGCCCGCGCCGTCCCCGGCATCGACAACGTGATCAACAGCATTCTGGTCCGCGGAGAAGACGACAGCTTTCCCGGCGGTAAGCGGGTGACCGACCAGAGCGCATGACCGAGCCGCTCGCCCCACAATACAATCCATCTACCATCGAGGCCGGGCTCTACCGCTGGTGGTCTGAGCGCGGGCTCTTCTCACCTGAGCGGCATGCCCCGGGGTCGGGCGAGCCCTATGTGATCATGATGCCGCCGCCCAACGTGACCGCGGTGTTGCACATGGGTCACGGTCTCAACAATACGGTGCAGGATGTGCTCATCCGGTTCGAGCGGATGCGCGGCCGGCGCGCTCTCTGGCTGCCGGGAACCGACCACGCGGGCATTGCCACGCAGAATGTGGTCGAGCGTCTGCTCGCCGAGCGCGGGCTTACCCGGTTCGACCTGGGGCGGGATGCGTTCGTGGAGCGGGTCTGGGAGCACGTGCGGGTTACCGGCGCCGCCATTCTGGATCAGCTCAAGGCCATCGGCTGTTCCGCCGATTGGTCCCGGACCTATTTCACCCTGGACGAAGGGCTCTCCCGCGCGGTGCGGGAGGTATTCGTCGGGCTGTACGAGCAGGGCCTGGTCTATCGCGGCCACTACATCATCAACTGGTGCCCCCGCTGCCTCACCGCTCTTTCGAACGAAGAGGCGGAGAAGGAGGAAGTGGACGGCCAACTCTGGCATCTTCGCTACCCTCTCGCCGATGGCAGCGGTCAGCTGACCGTCGCCACCACCCGGCCAGAGACGATGCTGGGCGACACCGCCGTCGCAGTTCATCCGGAGGACGAACGCTACCGGAGCCTGGTCGGTCGGGACGTTCGCCTGCCGCTGGTCGACCGCCTGATCCCCATTATTGCCGACGACGCGGTGGATCCCAGTTTCGGTTCCGGTGCGGTGAAGGTCACCCCGGCACACGATCCGACTGACTTCGAGATCGGGCGCCGGCACGGGCTCCCCAGCATCGACATCATGACGCCGGAAGCGCGAATCAGCTTGGCGGCGCCGCCCCGCTTCCAGGGACTGGACCGGTACGAGGCCCGCCGCCGGGTGGTAGCGGAGTTCGAGGCGGCCGGGCTGCTGGAGCGGGTGGAACAGCACCGCCATGCGGTGGGGCACTGTTACCGCTGCGACACGGTGATCGAGCCTCGGCTGTCCGATCAATGGTTCGTCCGGATGGAGCCTCTCGCCCGGCCCGCGCTCGCAGCATACCGAGCCGGGAAGCTGCGGTTCGTGCCCGAGCGGCGGGCCGATGACTACTCGGCCTGGCTGGAAGGCATTCGCGACTGGTGCATTTCCCGTCAGCTCTGGTGGGGACATCGCATCCCGGTCTGGTACTGCGAGGCACCCGCCTGCGGCAAGACCAGCGTCAGCCGTACCGATCTGGAGGTATGTCCCTCCTGCGGCGGCCCGGTCCGCCAGGACGAGGACGTACTCGATACCTGGTTCTCCTCCTGGCTGGTGCCCTTCTCCAGCCTGGGCTGGCCCGACCGCACTGCCGAGCTCGAAACCTTCTATCCCGGGCACACGATGGTGTCGGCCCCGGAGATTCTCTTCTTCTGGGTGGCCCGGATGATCATGTCAGGGTTGCACTTCATGGGCCAGGTGCCGTACACCGACATCTATCTGCATGGCACCGTGCGGGACACTCAGCACCGCAAGATGTCCAAGTCCCTGGGCAACGGCATCGATCCACTGGAGGTGGTCGAGCGCTATGGAGCCGACGCGCTCCGCTATTCGCTCATTTCCGGCATGTCGGTCGGCACCGACGTGATTCTCGATCCCAACGATCTCGAGGCATCGTTTGCTGCCGGCCGCAACTTCGCGAACAAGCTCTGGAACGCCGGCCGGTTCATCCTCTCCAGTCTGGACGGCGCTCCCCGCCCGCTTGCCGGTGCCGGCGCCAACGCGGTGAGCCCCGACGAGCTCACTCTGGCGGACCGCTGGATCATCGCCCGCTGCGATGCCACCGTGCGAGAGGCGACCGACGCCTACCAGCGCTTTCGCCTGAACGGCGCCGCCGGAGCGATCTATCACTTCATCTGGAGCGACCTGGCCGACTGGTACATCGAACAGGTGAAGCCGCGCCTCTACGGCGATGTTCCCGGCGGCGATGTTGCCCGAGCGGTGCTGTCTCAGACCTTCGACGTAGCCCTTCGGCTGTTGCACCCGGTCATGCCCTTCATCACCGAGGCCCTGTGGCGCCGCTTTCCTGGCCGGGGGGAAGACGCGTCCATCTCCATAGCTCCATGGCCTCGTCCCGATTCCCGGGCCCGGGCACCGGACGCACTTGCTCGTTTTGGTCTGGTGCAGGAGTTGGTGAGCGGCATCCGAGTCATCCGTGCCGAATATGGAGTGCAACCGGGGCAGGCGGTGAGAGCGGTGGTCACTGGAGAAAACCAGGAGAATCTGGCCGCGCTCCGGGAGGAGCGGGCGACGATCGTGAGGCTGGCAAAGCTTTCCGATCTTTCCTTCGAGGAGACCACCGAGCGCGTCGGGGGCCATGCCGTGCTGTCCGACGGCACCGCGGTGTTCATCCCCCTGGGCGAAGCCATCGATGTGGGCCGGGAGTGCACCCGGCTGAGCTCGGAAGTGGACCGCCTGATTCGGCTGGTGGAATCGCAGGAGAAGAAGCTGGGCAACGAACAGTTCGTCTCCCGCGCGCCGACGGAGGTGGTAGAGCGGGAGCGGCAGAAGCTCAGCACCTGGAAGGAACAGCGCGAGGTGCTGCTGAAGAAGCGGGAGCTGCTGGGGTGTTCGTGAGGAAGGCGGAAGAAGCGGTAGAGGCGGAAGGAGCGGTAGGTATCCCGCGAGCACCCTCAGTCTCTTCCGCCTTTTCCGCTCTTTCCGCCCTGTCCGCCCTCTCAGCCCTGTACGCCTGCGCCCGCATCGAGCCTCCTCCCGGTGGGCCGCCGGATCGGGCTCCGCCTCGCCTCATCGCCACCAAGCCCGACTCCTTTGCCGTGCTTCGCGCATTCAAGGGTAGTGCCGAATTTGAGTTCGATGAGGTGATCTCAGAGGGAGGGGCGCCCAATCGCGGCGAGGGGACCGGAGGCCTGGAGAAACTGATCGTTCTCTCGCCTACCACCGGGTTCCCCGATGTAAGCTGGAAGCGCGACCGGATCACGGTAAAACCCAAGGGAGGCTGGCGCCCCAACCGGGTCTACCGGGTGCAGCTCCTTCCCGGCGTGACCGACCTCAGAAACAACCGCAGCAACGAGGGTGTGGTGCTGACCTTCACCACCGGGGCGCCCCGGCCCCAGAACACGCTCAAGGGCACGGTGGTGGACTGGAGCACCGGCCGTCCGGCGGCCAATGCCCTGATTGTCGCGACCCTGCTGCCCGACAGCCTGGTATATCGGGGCGTGGCCGACTCCAGCGGGCACTTTTCCTTCGGGCCCCTTCCGGCCGGGGATTACCTCGTTTCGGGTGTGCTGGATCAGAATCAGAATCTGCGGCAGGATGGCCGGGAGGCCTACGGCAGCGGCCGTTTGGCCCGGGGAAAGTCGGAGGTGGGTGAGTTGTGGGCCTTCGTTCACGACACCAATCCGCCCCGCATTCAGACCGTCACTGCGGATGACAGCGTATCGGCTACCGTTGCCTTCACTCAGATGCTCGACCCCCGGCAGCGGCTCACTCCGAAGGACGCGCGCCTTCGTCTGTTGCCGGACTCCACGCCGGTCGCCATCGTCTCGCTGCTGCCCAAGCCGGTGGATGACAGCCTGCACGGCCGGACCGCTGCGCCGGATACCACCGGCCGGGACACGCTGGAGACCCGCGACTCGCTGCCTCCAGGTAAAAAGCCAGCTCGCGCCCTTCCGCCGCGGCCCGAGCGGAGCGAGGTGCTGACCAGCCGTCCGCCGCTGTTCGACCGTCTGACGCTGAGGGTTCCCCGCCCCTGGGCGCCGGGCTCACGACTGGTTCTCGAGATCCGGGGAGTTCGCAACGTGACCGGGATAGCGGGGACGGCCGTGGGTGTGGTCGCCGTACCGGAGAAACCCAAGACCACTCCTCAGGACACGACCAAGAAGCGCGCGGCGCGCGATACGACTCACAAACCGCAAGCTCGTCCTCCGGCTCAACCGACTCCGGCTCAGCCGGCTCCGACTCGGCCCAAATAATCATGGACCAGCGCAGACAACTCCCCTCGGTGGACCGGCTGCTGCACCAGCCGGGCATTCAACAACTGATGGAGACCGCACCGCGGAACGCCGTTGTGGCCGCGGTGCGCGAATCGCTCGATGCAGCGCGCACTCGGCGTGCCGGCCCTCCCGAGCGCTGGGAGGACGACGTGCGTGAACGGTTGGCGCAAAGCATCGGAGCGGGGCTGGTGCCGGTGCTCAATGCCACCGGGGTGGTCCTGCACACCAATCTCGGCCGAGCGCCGTTGGCTCACTCCGCGGTCGAAGCCATGACTTCGGTGGCGCTGGGCTACAGCAATCTGGAGCTCGACCTCCCCTCCGGGGCCCGGGGCAGCCGGAGCGACCACTGTCGAGTGCTCCTGCGCGCTATCACCGGCGCCGACGATGCGCTCGTGGTCAACAACGCGGCCGGAGCCTTGGTGCTGGCGCTCAATGCGGTGGCCGAAGGCCGGGATGTGGTGATCTCCCGGGGGGAGCTGATCGAGATCGGCGGCTCGTTCCGGATTCCGGAGATCATGGCCAAAAGTGGCGCGCGGCTGAGGGAAATCGGGACTACCAATCGCACCCACCTGCAGGACTATAGTGACGCGCTGGACGGCGCCGCAGCGATTCTGACGGTGCACCGCTCCAATTTCGAGCAGCGTGGCTTCGTGACCTCTCCGCCACCCGCCGAGCTGGCCGAGCTGGCCGACGAGGCGGGCATCCCCTTCGTCTACGACGTGGGCAGCGGGCTCCTGGCCGACCTTTCAGCCTGGGGACTGGAGAGCGAGCCCCGGGTGACGGAGGCGGTTGCGAGTGGCGCCGGGCTGGTCGTCTTCAGTGGGGACAAGCTGCTGGGTGGTCCTCAGGCCGGCTGCTTGGTGGGGCGTCAGCAGCTCATCGCCCCGTGCCGGAGGAATCCGCTGGCCCGGGCGCTTCGCTCGGACAAGCTGACCCTTGCCGCACTCGCGGCCACACTCGCGCTCTACCAGGATCCTACAACGGCAATTCAAACGATCCCTGTCCTGGCCATGCTGACGCTCGCTCCCGAGGAGCTGACCCGGCGCGCGTCCCAGCTCGCCTCCCTCTGTCCCGCAGCGGTACGAGCCTCAACGCTCCCCGGCGAGTCTGCGGTTGGCGGCGGCTCGTTTGCCGGAGCCACACTACCCACAACCGTCGTCGCGATCGATGCCGGACCACTCGGCGCTGACGGCTTGGCCCTCCGGCTTCGGCTAGGCACTCCACCTGTAGTCGCCCGGGTGTCGGCCGACCGGGTACTCTTGGATCCGCGGACGCTGCCCGAGTCGAGCTTCCCTGCCGTGGCACGAGCAATCGAGGCCGCTCTCCTCTCGTGAATCGCGCCGTCTTTCTGGATCGGGACGGAACCATCATCGAGGATGTGGGATACCTGCGTGATCCCGACCAGGTCCGGCTGCTGCCCGGAGCCGCTCCCGCTATCGAGCGGCTGAACCGGAACAGCTGGCTGGCGGTGGTGGTCACCAACCAATCCGGCATTGCCCGCGGGCTGCTCACCGAAGACGACTATCGCCGCACTGAGTATCGCCTGGACGAACTGTTGGCCGAGGCGGGTGCCCGACTGGATGGCCACTACTGGTGTCCCCATTTGCCCGATGTGAGCGGCCCCTGCCAATGTCGGAAGCCTGGAACGCTGCTCTATGAACAGGCAGCCGAGCGGTACGAGATCGACCTGAAGCGGAGCTGGTGGGTGGGCGACCGGGCTCGCGACGTCCTTCCCGCATCGGCCTTCGGCGGCCGCGGCGTCGTGCTGCTGGGAGAGCTGGCAGCTTCCGAGTCACCCGGCACGCGACAGCGCGTTCTCCAGGCTCAAGATCTCGCCGGCGCGGTGGAGCTCATCCTCCGCTCGGACTCCTAGCTCCTGACACTTGCGTGCCATTAGCTTCCCCGCCCATGACCATGCGGATAGCCGTGGCCATCTCGGGCCGTGGCAGCAATCTCGAAGCGCTGCTGCACACCCTGGGGCCCGGCGCACCGGCCGAAGTCGCCCTGGTGCTGAGCGACCGCTCGGCTCCGGGACTCGATCTCGCGAGAGCGCGGCAGATTCCGGCCGTCGTGTTGACGGACTCAGCCG
>DATKJJ010000465.1:0-2220 GCA_035543695.1 Gemmatimonadales bacterium
AATCCGGCGGGCTTGGGCAGACGGATCGAGATAGAGTCTCCCGGACGACTGAATCGAAGGGGAACTGCCCGGCCGCCCCTCCGGACGACCGACCCGTTTACCGACCGCACCGCGAGCCGGCGGCCCATGTCCAGCACGATCGAATCCAGGCCGGGCCTGAGCGAGACGATCGTGGTGGTGACCTTGCCGTCGAAGGCGGTTGCGTCCCAGTCGAAGTTGCGGACTTCGATCCGCTGGTGGATCAGGTCGTAATCGTGGGATGGGGTGTCGCGCCCGGAGAGGATGCGTTCGGCGTTGGTCTGTTGCGCCGCAAGTGGCGCGACCGCCGGCTGGTGAAGTGTCATCCCGAGCATAGCGAGGGAGCCGGAACCCAAACGCCGGACAAACCGCAGGGCGCCGGCCCCCTCGCTGCGCTCGGGGTGACAGCGGTCGCCGATAATGATTCCTGTCACAACGACAAGGTCAGCTGGGCCAGCGGGGCAAAGGTGAGGCGGTGATGCCGGGTGGGGCCGTTGATCCGGAGCCCTTCCTGGTGCTCCTCCGTGCCGTAGCCGACGTTGGTGGCCCAGCCGTAGCCGGGGTGCCGGGTGGCCAGTTGGTGCATCAGTCTGTCTCGGACTGTTTTGGCGAGGATGGCGGCCGCGGAGATCGATTGACAGCGCGCATCCCCATCGACCAGGGCCTCGTGGGCATAGCCGATTTCAGGCAACGGCAGTCCATCGATGATGATGCGGAAGGGTTGTCCGCTGTCGAGGTAGCCCCGGCCACCCTGGCCCAGGGGAAAACGGGCCAGTGACGAGTGCCGGATCAGACACGCGATGGCCCGGCGCATCGCGATGGCGCTGGCAACCCGAATGTTGTAGCGGTCGATCTCGTGAGCGGAGGCGGCACCCACCCCAAAGGCCATGGCCCTCCGGCGGACCCGTTCGGCCAGGCGGGCTCTGACCGAGGCGGGAAGGATCTTGCTGTCGCGGAGCCCGCGCACGGCGCTGCAGCCGATGGGAAAAACAACGGCCGCGGCCACCACTGGACCTGCCAGGGGGCCACGGCCGGCCTCGTCCACCCCGACGAGGAGGTGCTCCTCCGCCCAAACGGCCCGCTCCCGGACCAGAGTGGGGCGTGGAGCCATGCGGTCAGCTCTCGCGCTTCTCCCGGATTCGGGCGGCCTTGCCGCTCAGCGCGCGGAGATAATACAGCTTCGCGCGGCGCACCCGTCCCCGGCGAACCAGCTCGACCGAGGCAATCGTGGGGCTGTGGACCGGGAAGAGGCGCTCGACTCCTACACCCGCCGAGATCTTGCGGACCGTGAAGGTCTCGCTGATGCCGCCACCCCGTTTGGCGATGACCAGCCCCTCGAACGCCTGAAGACGCTCCTTGTCACCCTCGCGGACGCGAACCATGACCCGGACGGTGTCTCCCGGATCGAATGCAGGAATGTCCGTGCGCAAGCCCTCACGGGCCACTTCTGCCAATCGTTCCATGGTTCAATCCTCCTTCGGTCCAGCGTTGGGTCGAAAAGCTGCAACATCTTAAATCAGCGAGCGCGTTTTGTCATCCCGAGTGCTTGTCCCACAGATCCGGCCGGCGCTCCCGGGTCAGCCGTTCGGCCTCCTGCTGCCGCCAGGCCAGGATCTCCGCGTGGTTGCCGGACCGCAGCACCTCAGGAACCTCGAGCCCGCGATATTCCGGCGGCCTGGTATAGCTCGGCGGGCTCAGGACGCCGTCGTAGTGCGAGTCCGAGCTGGCCGACTCGTGATCGCTCAACGCTCCTGGAAGCAGCCGCACCACGGCGTCCACTACGCAGAGCGCCGCGGGCTCTCCTCCCGACAGGACGAAGTCTCCAATCGAGAGCTCTTCAGTGGCGAGCGCGTCGGCCACTCTCTGGTCCACGTCCTTGTAGTGACCGCAGAGCAGCGTCAGCCGCTCACTCAGGGAAAACCGCACGGCGTCATCGTGGGTGAATCGCCGGCCTCGAGCCGAGAGCAGGACGATGGCCCCGGTGGGCCGCAGCGTTTCCACTGCCTCGAAGAACGGCTCCGGCTTGAGCACCATTCCGGCGCCGCCGCCATAGGCGTAGTCATCAACCGTGGCGTGGCGGTCGTGCGTGAAGTCGCGCAGCTGCACCAGCCGATACTGCACCAATCCCGCCGCTGCGGCCCGGCCCGGAATGCTCGCGCCGAGATACGGGGCGATGACTTCGGGGAACAGGGTGACTACGTC
>DATKJJ010000466.1:0-5112 GCA_035543695.1 Gemmatimonadales bacterium
AGGGCTGCCCATTGGCGCCCAGCTCATTGCACCGGCCTTCGACGAGGAGCGGCTCCTCGCCGCCGCCGCCGCGCTGGAGCGGGTCATTTCCGCCGAAGCAGAGGTCCGCTGATGGCCTGGGAAACAGTGATTGGCCTGGAGGTGCACGTGCAGCTCCGCACGCGCACCAAGATGTTCTGCGCCGACCGCACCACGTTTGGCGATCCTCCCAATACCAACGTGTGCCCGGTCTGCCTCGGTCTGCCGGGTGCGCTGCCGGTACCGAACGCGGAGGCCATTCGCCTGGGGACTCGGGCGGCCCTGGCACTGGGATGCACCGTGCACCAGACCAGCGTTTTTGCCCGCAAGAACTATTTCTATCCCGATCTGCCCAAGGGCTATCAAATCTCCCAGTTCGACAAGCCGCTGGCGACCGGTGGCAGTGTGCACTTCGATTCCACCGATCGGGGTCGACTGCGGGTTGGCATCACCCGACTTCACCTCGAGGAGGATGCAGGCAAGCTGCTGCACGACCGCTTTCCCGGGAAAACCGCGGTGGATCTGAATCGAGCGGGCATTCCGCTGGCCGAGATCGTGAGTGAGCCGGATCTTCGTTCCCCGGCTGAGGCCAGAGCGTACCTGGCCACGCTCCGGCAGATCCTGGTGTACGCCGGGGTGAGCGACTGCAGCATGGAGCAGGGAAGCCTCAGGGTCGATGCCAACATTTCCATCCGGCGGCCGGGCGATTCGCGCCTCGGAACCAAGACCGAGGTGAAGAACATGAACTCCTTCGCCAATGTCGAGCGGGCGCTGGAGGCGGAACGCGCCCGGCAGATTACCCTGCTGGAATCCGGCCAACGGGTGGATCAGGTGACACTTCTGTTCAACGCGGGAACCGGTCAGGTGAAGCCGATTCGCTCAAAAGAAGAGAGCCACGACTACCGCTACTTCCCCGACCCGGATCTGCCGCCGCTGGTGCTGTTACCGGCGTGGATCGACGAACAACGTGCTGCACTCCCCGAGCTTCCCGAGGCCAAGCGAGCTCGGTTGGAAACCGAGTACGCTCTTCCAGCCTATGACGCCGGGGTGATCACCAGCGAGCCCGAGCTGGCGCGATTCTTCGAATCCGTCGTTCGGGCGGGAGTCGACCCCAAAACCGCCGCCAACTGGATGATGGGCGAGGTGATGACCACCTATAATGAGCGGGGCGCGTTCCCGGTCTCCCCGGAACGGCTGGCCCGTCTTATTGCTCTCGTTCGCGACGGCGGGTTGAGCCACCAGGCCGCGAAACGGGTATACGCCGAGCTGGCTGTGGCCCCGACTGAAGACCCGGCGGCCGTGGCGGAACGATTGGGTTTGACTCAGGTGAGCGACGAGAGCGCCCTCACCGGCTGGGTGGACGAGGTGCTGGCCGCGCATCCGGGCGAGGTCAGCCGGTTTCGCAGCGGCGAGAGCAAGTTGATGGCGTTTTTTGTGGGGCAGGTGATGAAGCGGAGCAAGGGGAAGGCCGATCCGAAGGGGGTTCAGCCCTTGTTACAACAGCGGCTGCGGCAAACCGCGCAGAGCGAGTCTTCGCGCTAGGGCACAGCCGGAAAGATCTGGAGCAGGCTCATCGGGTCCACCGAGATGGTGCCGTATCGAGCCACCCAGTGGAGGTGGGGCCCCGTCACCCGCCCGCTTCGGCCCACAGCGCCAATGCGTTGCCCCGCCCTCACCATCTGTCCTTGTCGGACCAACGCCCGGCTCAGGTGGAAGTAGGCGGTAACCAGCCCGCCCCCATGATCGAGGTAGATGGTACCGCCCGCCAGATAGAAGTTCGCCACCAACGCCACAATCCCCCTGCCGGCAGCAAGGACCGGCTCTCCTACCGCACCGGCAAAGTCGGTCCCGAGGTGGCGGCTCTGGACTTCGCCGTTAAACACGCGGGCGGTTCCGAACGGGCTGGTTATGCGGCTGGACCGCGGCAGCCGAAATGGGCCGGCCCAGAGCCGGGTTCGCGACTGAGAGCGACGCGAGACCTCGCGACTCTTGAGGATCTCCGACTGGATTCGGGCGGCCGCAGCACTGTCGGGTTTGACGAAGCCGGGGGCCACCTTCAGCACCTCACTGGGATAGCCGCTCCGGCGCACCGGTAGATACGCCATTGCGGTATCACTCCAATCGGGTCCGTGCATAAACAGCGACACGCCGAAGGAATCCCCGACCTCGACCGGTACTCCAACCAGCGCCCGAAGGCTGTTCTCTCTCTCCGGCTCGAAATGAAGCGGCTCGCCGGCCGCCTCTCCTCCGGTCAGGGTGACACCTGCCGCGGGTGTCACCCTGATCCAGCCCAGGCTGCCCTCGGTCAGGCCGATCTGAGCGTCGATGCTGAATCGGGGCAGTGAGTCAGGTGAGACCTGAAGAGAATCCTGGGCGTAGACGGATCCGGCCCTCAGGCAACAGAGCGCGATCGCGCAGACACCCCAGTGCATGAGGGGGAAAGTGAGGGTTTGTCGCCGGCCGCCGAAAGTGGGAGACTTCAGCGGTCAGCCGCTCACGAGTTTCTTGGGAGAGGGTGCGCTGCCTTCGGGCGCGCGCCAGGGAAGCTTCTGGGAGATCCTGCTCCAGAACACCAGCTGCCGCCCGGGGAGGCCGAAGTGTTCGTTGGCGGCTTCTTGCAGCTCGGCGGTGTCCCGCCGACCGGCTTCGCGAATGACCCGGCGCCGCATCTCCTTTGCCGTTTTCAGCGGCCGCTCCCCCGACGGATCGAGGTGGCGGGCAGAGGATACGGATTCAGTGAGCAGTTCCATCATGAAATCGAAGGAGAGTCCCAGGTGGCGCTCCACGTCTTCGTCCGTCAAAGGCCAGCGGCTGTACTCCCGGGCCACTTGGCTGGCCCGCTGCCAACTGGTGGTTTCGGTGAGATGGACCATGCCTCGGAAGAGCCGGCGGTTGGTGCGCACACTGAAGATGGTGGGGGCAATGATGCGGTCGAGATGCGCATCGGCCGGCGCGTGGTCCAGCAGAATCACGTCCTTGGCGGCGCGGGCGTAGGCGTCTCCCAGGTGCGCTTCGACCCGGGTTTCCCAATAGGAGTGGCCCACCGCCGCCGTGCTGCTGGTGAGCATCAGCTGACGGGGTACGAAGTAGTTGTGGGCGATGGTGTCGGCCGCCAGGTGACTCAGGTACCCCAGTCCGAACGCTCTCAGCGCCTCGCTCGGCGCCAGATCATGAATCTCCTGGCCCACATGCCAGTAGTGGCAATGCCGGCCGAGCGGGGCGTAGTGCTTCGCGATGGACGAATCAGCCGCGATGTTGCCGTAGAGGAAATCGAAAGGATACGCCCGCAGGAGGTCGGCCACGGCCGCGGGTAGGTGGGGAAGATTGGCCAGGACCGATTCGCCCAGATAGATGTGGGTTCCTGGGGTCCAGGCGTACACCTCGGGCGGGAGCAGCAGGAAAAGCAGCCCCACGCCCGCGCAGGCGAGCGCGAGGCGCGACAACGTCATCAGCGACTCGGCACCAGGAAGCGGCGGACTCGTCCCAGCATGCCGTTTCCCCGCCGCACCGACCGAAGCGCTGCCGCGGCGTCCAGGGCGGCGCCTTCCACCTCGTCATGGACCACGTCGTACAGCGTTTCCAGCTCCTCCAGCTTGACCTCGATCCGGTCGGCTGCCCGAATGGTCTTGCGGCGGAGACCGCGCGCGGTTTGGGCGAAGGCACCGGCTTCATGCCGGACCAGCACCATGAGATCCTGGCCCTGCTCGGTCAGCCGACGCAGTGATTTCAGAGTGCGGGCGACGTCGTCCTGCAGCCCGTCGACCAGGGTGCTCACCTTGCGGACCTGCCCGGCGAGCTTGAAGGCCACGACGGCCACGGCCACCGCCAGGCCTAGAAACGACAGTGCCAGAACGGCCAGCGAGATCGCAGCGACCGGCCCTACCCACTCCTGGGTTACGCCGACCTGCGCCAGTGCGAGAGTCATCATACGCCTGTTACCTCCGGGGAAGGCTCACGGACTGCTCGGATGCGACCTGCGGACCGCCCAATGCCCATGACGCTAATACAAAGCCGCCGCGGCATGACCGCAACCCCCTCGCCTTGGCTTGACGCGCCTACACCGCGTCGTCAGCTTTGGCCATGCCTCCACGTTTTCTCGTCCACGGCGGTCGCCCGCTGAAGGGAACCGTCCGTCCCGCCGGCAACAAGAATGCCGCGCTCCCGATCCTCGCCTCCACCGTGCTGGCCGACGGTCCGGTCGATCTCGACAATATCCCCCGCATTCGCGATGTCGAAACGATGCTCGCGCTGCTGGTCGATCTCGGAGCGGCCGCTGACTGGACCGGCCCCAATGCGGTTCGGGTGGACGCACGAGGCGTCAAACCAAAGGCACTGGACCCGGCGCTATGTGCCAAGATCCGCGCATCGATCCTGCTGGCCGGTCCGCTGCTGGCGCGATTCGGCCAGGTCACGCTGCCGCCGCCCGGCGGCGACGTTATTGGCCGCCGGCGGGTGGACACCCATTTTCTGGCCCTGGAACACCTCGGGGCTTCGGTGATGGTGGGGGATCGCTACGAGCTCGAGGCCAAGCAACTCAAGGGAGAAGACATCTTCCTGGATGAGCCGAGCGTCACCGGAACCGAGAACGCACTCATGGCAGCGGTCATGGCCAAAGGCCGAACCGTGCTGCGCAATGCTGCCTGCGAGCCGCACGTTCAGGACCTCGCGCGGGCGCTGGTGGCGATGGGGGCCGAAATCACCGGCATCGGGTCCAACATCTACACCATCGAAGGTGGCCGCCCGCTGCATGGCACCAGCTATACTATCGGACCGGACCACATCGAGATCGGAAGCTTCATCGGCTTGGCGGCCGTCACCAATGGAGACGTCGTCATCGACCCGGTCCGCTCCGAAGATTTGCGCAGCACGATCCTTGGCTTCGAGCGGCTGGGCATTCGGCCCCGGGTGGAAGGAACCCGGCTCAGCGTAAGCTCGGGACAGGAGCGGCGGATCCGGCCGGACCTCGGAGGGCACGTTCCCAAGCTGGAAGACGGTCCCTGGCCCGCTTTCCCGGCCGACGTGATGTCCACCACCATCGTCACGGCCACGCAATGCTCGGGCATGCTCCTCGTTTTCGAGAAGATGTTCGAGTCA
>DATKJJ010000467.1:0-3355 GCA_035543695.1 Gemmatimonadales bacterium
AGACTCTGCATTCGCTCTGGCGTGCCATGGGAGCGGCTCAGTCCGGCCCAGCCGCTGATCACCCACATACCGCTGCGGTCCAGGGTAGTCCAGCCATCCATCCCCAGCCCAGTGGCGGTGGAGCTCAGCTCCGCTGGCATATTGGCTTCATCAAAGGAGCGGGCGGTAAGGGTGCCGATGAAACCGAGGCCGTGGCGCCCGCCCTGCATTTCCTTCTGGGCTCGATATACGCCGTAATAGGTGAGCGGCTCCACCTCCTGCTGCCAGTGGTGTTGATCGAGGGCAAACTGGGCGTGTTCGCGGCTGGTGAACGCGCTGAGCGCGCCCAAACTCCAAGTGCCCACCTTTCCCGAGAGCTTTGCGGCGCCCAGGATGTTGCTGCCTGACGGCACGTCCGAGTAGTCGTAATCGTCGGGCAACTCCCCCTGGGGTGCTCGGCCTATCCTCCGGGTATAGAGAAAGCTCGGGTTGGCCCAGTTGAAGCCCCAGAAGTCATTGGCTCCGCCCTCGCCAAAGTTGAATATGCTCGCACCTTCCACGAAGAACGGCCGGCGCTCGTCAAAAAATGTCTCTACGTCACTGAGGTTGACCACCGCTGGATCGACCTCGACCTGGCCGAAGTCGGGGTTCACCGTGGCGTCCAGAGTCAGGTTGCTGCCAATGCCAAGCTTGAGGTCGCCTCCCATTCCAGCGCCGAGATGGGAGCCATCATTGAAGGGGTCCTGCGCTTCATGGTTCAGGTACTCGGCGCGAGTGGTGATGTAGGGGAGAACTTCCATCCGGCGCGGAGGAGATACCTGTTCGATGCCGGCCAGCTCCACGAAACGGGAGACGAATCCGCTTCCATTGCTCGGGGTGGGCACCAGATAGTCGCGCTCGTTGCGACGGGCAATTTCCCGCTTGAAGTTGATGCCCCATTGGGTTTTTTGGCGCTCGAACCGAAGTTGGGAATAGGGAATGCGCAGCTCGGCGGTCCATCCCAATGAGTCGCGGGCAACCTTGCCATCCCAGACACCATCCCAGGTGTCACTGTCCCAGTCATCGTTGAACAACGTACCATCGTAGAGGGTGCCCGCGGCGTTGATGCCGAAGTAGAAGCCGGTCCGGCGGTCATGGTAGCAATCGAGGAAGACGAGAAAGCGGTCTGAGTTGGTGATCCGATCTCGGCGGGCCAGCTGAGCTCGAATGCTGTCGGGCCTGCTATCGTGCAATCGAGCGCCGATGTATAGGGCGTCGTCATCGTAGAGCACTCGCACTTCAGTCGGCTCGGTGGCGGGAGCGCCCTCGTCAGGCTCCCGCTGGATGAAACCGGAGATCGGTGGAGCGTCTGCCCACATGGCTTCAGCCAGCTGCCCATCAAGAGTGATGTCGCCGGAAGCCCGTGCCGCGTGCACCTTCAGGTTGATACCGTGGGGAACGGTATCGGTCTGCCCGCCACCCGGCCCGGACAGGGCCAGGTACAACGCCAATGCAATTGCGGGATCTGCCACGACACCTCCGTCGAGCAAGCCAATGCTGATGCGCGAGGCTTAGACGGGGGAACCGTGGAAAAGGTTGGCCTTACCGCAGAATCTCCTCAAAAAGATCGACGGCTCGGGGATCGTTGCTCTGGCCCAGCCAGAACAACGCCGACTTCCTGAGCTCCGGGTCCCGATTCGTTCGAGCGATGCGAATGAGCGCCGGCACCGCCTCCTCGGACGTCCGCTGCGACAGGGCAAAAACCGCTTGCTTCCGCACTTCTCGCTCAGTACCCGTGTCGCCGGCAATGGAGTCGAGGGTTCCATCCACCGCCGCTCCTGCAGCCTGTCCCAACCAGAACACGGCGCTCCGGCGCCGCTCCATCGGGAGCCGAGACGAGCGTGCCAGCTGTAGCAGGGAAGGCCAGATGGTGACGCTGTCGGCCAGGGTGGCGGGCAGGACTGGATCGCCACTCAGATCGGTGCGGCTCCCGGCGAGATGCAGGAAGTACGCGGCGGCCTCCTGCGGGCGAATGGTGCCGAGATCTTTGGCGGCTGAAGCCGTGCGCCATTGCCCCCCGACGAAGGTTCGAAGGGCAACTACCTGGTGATCGCGGACATCGAGAGCCACACGAACCGGCTGACCCGCACATTCGACCTCCCAGTCTTCGCTGTCCTGAATGTTGATGTTCTGATCTCCGTCGCCACAGACTCCTGGGCGGGCGGCGAAGCTCAAGTGCACTTTCCCGCTCCCAACCGCGGTAATCCGTTGGTCCAGGGTCTGGGGCCACCCGGTGGCCGGCAGCGTCGCGGCCGCGCTCAGTAGGAGATAGAATCGGAGCATTCGGTCTAGGGCTGATCGATAATGTCCTGAATAGCCTGAACAGCACGAGCCTGGTCCGACTGTCCCAGCCAGAAGAGCGCACGCTTTCGGAGCTCGGGGTTGGGATCCTTCTTGGCGATCTCGATCAGCTTGTCGAGCGCTGCCGGCTCATCCCGCTGGGAATACACGAACACCAGCTGCTCCCGCATTTCCCGATCGCTCACGTTGGCGTACAGCCGAGTCAGCTCTTCGATGGACACCCCGCCCTGGCCGGCCCAAAAGAGCGCCTGCTTCCGCATCTCCAGCTTCTCCGAAGTGTCGCGGGCGATGCCGAGTAGCCACCGACCATTTTCTTCCCCACCCAGCTGAGAAAGCGAGAAGAGAACTTTCTTCTTGAGCTCTTCGCCGGTGAGCCGGCCATACAGCGAGCGGAGAAAAGCGGCGTTCTCCGGCGTCTGACGCTGGCCCAGCCAGAAGATGGCGCGCTCTCGCATCGCCTCCGGAACCTCCTTCCGCTCGGCGTAGGTGCGCAGCGCCTGTTGAGCCCGGGGACTGTCGTGCTGGGACAGGGCGAAGACAGCGCGCTCCTGGATCTCTTCGTCAATGGAGAACCGGAGGATGGAGTCCAGGGCTCCGACCGCCCGGTCGGTGCTGACCTGGGACAGCCAGAATACGGCCTGGCGGCGCACCTCCGGATCGGGATCGCTCCGAACCGATTCCAGCAGGATGTCCTCGGTTCCCGGCTCATTCTGCTGGGCGATCAGGAAAACGGCCTTGCGCCGAATACAGGCGGAGACCGAATCACGTTTCGCGAGCACCCGACGCAGGATAGGCCGCGCCCGGGCAGCGTCCATTTGTTGCAGGGCGTTGATCGCCGCCACCTTCATGTCGTCATCCTCGCTGGAGCAACGACTCGAGCTGCTCGACCGGGACGAGCTCCTCGAGTGATAACCCGGCGTGGGTGGTGTAGGCGGTGTCGGTGGTGTAGGCGGCGTCGGTGGTGTGGGCGGCGTCGGTGGCGTAGGTGGTGTCGGAGGCGTGGGCGGCGCAATGCTGGTGGCAGCCTCCGAAATTT
>DATKJJ010000468.1:0-2955 GCA_035543695.1 Gemmatimonadales bacterium
TCCTCCACGAGATCGCGGCCGCCGTCGAGCAGGATGACATGGGGTTTGCTCAAGCCCTGCGGAGCTGCGCCGAGTGGACCTCGTTCTCGCCAACCGAAGCAGCCCGGCAGCTGCACCAGACCAACCTGGATCCCGCCTATCCCACGTGGCAGGGCGTCTCGGCCTTCGTGGTACCCAGCGTCATCTGGAGCTTGTACTCCTTCCTTCGCTCCCCGGACGACTACTGGGAAACCGTCTGCACGGCCATCGCTGTTGGGGGCGATACCGACTCGACCGCGGCGATGGCGGGAGCGATGAGCGGTGCTCGCGGAGGATCTGCGGGGTTGCCCCAAGGGCTGCTGGGGCGGCTCACCGACCGGGGCGAGTGGGGCGCAGGTGAGCTCACGCTACTGGCGAGGGACTGCGCCGGGATGCCGTGGGGATGAAGCTATGGCTCCAGCGTGTTATTCTTGCGGGAGACCCAGACCATTCCACCAGGTATCCAGTTCGAGGGCCCGATGCCACACGGCAAGATCTATCCCGACGTGACCGAAACCGTCGGGAACACTCCTCTCATTCGGTTGAATCGCCTTGCCGCAGGGTTGCCCGGGAAAGTAGCCGTGAAGCATGAGGGTTACAATCCGTTCGATTCGGTGAAGGACCGGATTGGTGCGGCGATGATCAACGATGCGGTTGAGAAGGGGCGGCTCCGTCCCGGTATGCTGATCGTCGAGCCGACCAGCGGCAACACCGGCATCGGCCTGGCCTATGTTGCAGCGGCACGAGGGTATCGCTGCATCTTCACCATGCCCGACACCATGACCATCGAGCGGCGAAACATGCTCCGCGCGCTGGGCGCCAAGGTGGTGCTCACGGAAGGCGCCAAGGGAATGAAGGGCGCCATTGCCCGGGCCGAGGAAATTCTGGGACGGCTGGGCAACCGGGCCTGGATGCCGCGCCAGTTCGACAACCCTGCCAATCCCGACATTCACTATCGCACCACCGGTCCGGAGATCTGGACGGACACCGGTGGCGCGGTCGACATCTTCGTATCCGGCGTCGGCACCGGCGGCACCATCACCGGCGCGGGACACTATCTCCGGGAAAAGAAGCCGGGCATCCGTATCGTCGCGGTCGAGCCGAACGAGAGCCCGGTTCTCTCCGGAGGGCAGCCGTCGCCCCACCGGCAACAAGGAATCGGCGCCGGCTTTGTGCCCAGCCTGCTCGACACCAAGGTGTACCACGAGGTCATCCGGGTCTCCAACGAGGACGCCATCGCCACGGCGCGCCGGCTGGCCCGTGAAGAAGCCATCTTTGCGGGAATCTCGAGCGGGTCCATCACCTGGGCCGCCCTCCAGGTGGCGGCCAGGCCGGAGAGCGCGGGAAAGCTCATCGTATCGATCATCTGTGACTTCGGCGAGCGATATCTCTCCAACCCGGTGTATACCGAGCTGCCCGACCCCGACATGTCCGACATCGAAGAGGCGCTCACCGCTCCGGCGGCGATGGCCTAGTGCTCATCACTTTCCCAGGCGTAAGGAATCGGCATCCGTGACCACGACAGTACGTTCCCTCAATGGCAGCAAAACCGCGACGGAGCGGATCGACAGCATCTTCGGCAGCGACATCTTCTCCCGCAGCATGATGCGGCAGCGGCTTCCCAAGGAGGTCTATCGCAGCTTGCTCCGCACCATCGACCGGGGGGAGCCGCTCGATCCGGCTGTGGCCGACGTGGTAGCAGCCTCGATGAAGGACTGGGCGATCGAGAATGGGGCGACGCACTACACCCACTGGTTCCAGCCGCTCACCGGCCTCACCGCCGAGAAGCACGATTCGCTGGCGGCACCCGACGGGTCCGGCGGAGTGGTCTTCAACTTCTCCGGCTCCGAGCTGGTGCAGGGTGAGCCGGACGCCTCGAGCTTTCCGTCCGGCGGGCTCCGGGCAACCTTCGAGGCCCGGGGCTACACCGCCTGGGACGCCACCAGCCCGGCCTTTCTCATGCGGGGGGACAATAACGTCACCCTCTGCATCCCGACCGCCTTCGTCTCCTGGACCGGCGAAGCACTCGACACCAAGATCCCGCTGCTCCGCTCAGTCGAGGCGCTCTCCAAGCAGGCGCTTCGGATTCTCAAGATGTTCGGCACCGACCAGGGAGTCTCCCGAATCGTCACCACCGTGGGGCCGGAGCAGGAATACTTCCTGGTCGACCGCGAGCTCTTCTATAAGCGGCCGGACCTGCTGACCTGCGAGCGCACGCTCTTCGGCGCCAAGCCGCCCAAGGGCCAGCAGCTGGAAGACCACTACTTCGGCACCATCCCTCCCCGGGTGCTCGCCTTCATGGCCGAAGCCGAGCGAGAGCTGTATCGGCTGGGCGTGCCGGTGAAGACCCGGCACAACGAAGTGGCGCCGGGACAGTACGAAATCGCGCCGCTGTTCGAGCCGAGCCACATCGCGAGCGATCATCAGATGCTGCTGATGGAGACGCTGAAGCGGGTCGCGCCCCGGTACGGGCTCCAGGCACTGCTGCATGAGAAGCCGTTTGCCGGGGTGAATGGGTCGGGCAAGCACAACAACTGGTCGATGTCCACCGACACCGGGGTCAACCTGCTGGATCCGCAGGACGAGACCCACACCAACATGCAGTTCCTGGTGTTCCTCTGCGCCACCATCCGGGCGGTGGATCTCCACGCCGATCTGCTGCGGGCCTCCATTGCGTCCGCGGCCAACGACCATCGCCTGGGCGCCAACGAGGCGCCGCCGGCGATCATCTCGGTCTTCCTGGGAAAGATGCTGTCGGACATCCTGGAGCAGGTGGAGGCCGGCCTGCCCAAGCGTACCATCAAGGGCGGAGTGCTCGACCTCGGCGCCAAGACGCTGCCGCAACTGCCCCGGCATTCCGGTGACCGCAACCGGACGTCCCCGTTTGCCTTTACCGGCAACAAGTTCGAGTTCCGGGCCGTGGGCTCCAGCGCCAGC
>DATKJJ010000469.1:0-3926 GCA_035543695.1 Gemmatimonadales bacterium
CTTGTCGTCGGCCTCCACCGTCCACCAGGGCGCCTGCTTGATGTCGGTGTGGCGGAACATCTCGTCCTTCTGGTTCGCAGGGGGCTTCGTTGCGCTTGCCCGCATCTTCGGCATGCACTGCTGGCTATCGTCGGACCCGTCACAGCAGCTTCCTGCTCGAGCGAACGCCGAAAGCACAACCCGCCGAGCCCCGTTCCTGGCGGAAGGACGAGTACCCGGAATGACGGCGGTCGGGCCCTACAGCTGGCGGCTGTCAATCGTCGGGCTCACCCAAGCAGCCCACTTTTCGTCGGAACAGGTGCAAGCACTGCGGGGCATCGGCCCAGGTGACGGTGGCGATCCCGCCGCCGCCGAGTTCGCACTCGCGCTGGTATCAGTCGGCCAGGGCAGAGGTCGGCTTCGGAAGCCCGTCACGCATGCTCAGCGAGGCGCCTTGCTCTTGAGCTCCTCGAACCAGTTGAGCACCAGCACCACACGCCCCTCATCGGTGCCCAAGCGCCGCACGAAAATGAACGATCGGTCGTCCGGGCTCACAGCATAGCTGGTATGCAAGGTTTCGGTGTAATACCCGCGGACCGAAAACAGCGGCTGAGAAATCAGGATCCGGAACGCCGGGCGGGTTTGCACCGAGACCGCCACCAGTTCTGAGTTTCGGTTCTTGAAGAACAGCTCGCGACCGCTGTTCGCCCAGAGCGGCTCGCTTCCTCCCGAGGTCGAGACCTGCCATTTGGCCGCGGCGACATTCGGGAAGGGACGCACATACACTTCGTGCCGTCCGGATTCGTTGGAGACATAGGCGAGCCAATGCCCATCCGGCGAAAGCGAAGGGGAGTGCTCCTGGAATTCGGTGGCTATCAGCGCGACAGGAGCGCTGTCGATCCCGGGTCGCAGACCGTAGATGTCGCGGCCACCGCCGACGCCGACGCGCAGGATGAGCCACCGTCCGTCGCGGGAGCGAAACCCTTCGTCGATTCCCCGGGGCATTTGCGCCAGAACGGTGGCCGAGCCGCTGCCGTCGGCCAGGCGCTCCAGTAGCTTGTTGCCTCCGGCGATATCGGAGATGTAGGTGACTGCTCGGCCATCGGGGGCCCAGGCCGGTCTATAGGAAACCAAGCCGTCGAAAGCCAGGCGCGCGAGCGGCCCCCTTGCGAGCACTTTGACCCAGACCTCGAGGCCGCCGCCCTCCCGCAGGGTGGTGACTGCGAGCCGTGTTCCATCTGGCGAGAGGGAAAGGTCAAACATCCTGCCCTTCCATGCAGAATCCACTGGCACGCTGCTGCCGTCCCGTGTGACTCGTACTACCTGGCCCTCCGGCGAGGGGGAAGTGAGGTACAAAAGGGTTCCCGAAGCCGAGGCCGCGATTAGGCCTGCGTTCCCGTCTCCCAGAGCTACGTCGGCCAACACTTCCGTCGGGGGGCCGGTCACGATCAGATGCTTCGGGTCGAATGGGAACGCTATCGCTATTCCATCAGCGCGCACGACGAGGAGATGGCCCGACGCGAGATAACGGGCGTAGGCACCGCGCCCAAGCGTCCTGATCTCGCGAGTGGCGAAGTCCACCGCCGCGATGTCGGATCCCCCCTTGCGCCGCCAGATCGTCAATAGGGCACCTCGGTCACCCGGCAGAGGATCGGGAAAGGCGAAAGTGTTTTCCTCCCGAGTGCTGTCAGGCTCCGCCAGGACCTGGAGCGATTCCCCGTTCGGCCGGACCCGCGCCAACTTGTGGCCGGTGCCCATTATGAAGTAGATCCACCCGCCTCCACTCCAGGCACCTCCGTCGCTCCACACCGAGTCTCGTGCGATCCTCCTGCGCGGACCGCCAGCGAGCGGAGCAAGGATCAAGTCCCCGGGGAATGCAGTGAATGCCCCTACGGTCCGGCCGTCCGGGGAGAAGAATGGACAGCACCCGCCGTCGATTTCGGGAATCCGAGTCCCCTCCAGTCGGTTCAGTTCGCGAAGCCACGCCTTGCCATCGGTGCCTTGATACGCGATCCGGGACCCGTCCTTGGAGATGGCGAACGGAAGCTGGAGGTCGAATGCTTGCTCCGATGGGAGCGCGAGCACGAGACGGGCGACCTGGGGAGCCATCTGGCCCCTGCGCAGCGACGAACGTGCAAGCAAAGCGCCCACGACCAGGCCGGCGAGGCTCGGAATGAGCGCGAGGGCAAGCGCATTCCGCCGGGCCGTGTATCGCCGGATGGCGGGAAGAGCCATGGTCTGGGTTGCCTGCGTGCTTCCGCCGAAATCTGGATTTCTCAACGCCAGGGCGAAGTCTGCCGCGCTGGCGAACCGGTCCGCCGGAAGCTTCTGCAGCGCGGTCAGCACGGTCGCTTCCAGATGAGGGGAGATCGTGCGCCGTTGGGGGAGCAGCGGTCGCGGCTCTTCCGTGACGACTTTCGCCACCACCGCCTGGGCAGTCGGCCTCGTGAACGGCGGCTCGCCCACCAGCATCTCGTAGAGAACGGCGCCCAGAGCGTACACATCGGACCGCGCCGTGATTTCGCGCTCGCCCATCGCCTGCTCGGGGCTCATGTAGTGCGGGGTGCCGAGCGACATCCCGGTCTCGGTCATTCTCGTCCCGCCACCAGCAGTGGAGATCGCCAGCGCGATGCCGAAGTCCGCCACCAGCGCGCTGCCATCGTGGAGCAGGATGTTCTCCGGCTTGATGTCGCGGTGGATGACGTTGTGCCGATGCGCGTAGTCGAGGGCACTGGCCACCTCGGTGGCGATTCGCACGGCATCAGGAATGGGAAGCTGCTTCTCGCGCCTGAGTCGGTCGCGGAGCGATTCGCCCTCTACAAAGGGCATTACGTAGTAGAGGAATGAACCTGCTTCACCCGAGTCGTGCAGTGGCAGAATGTGCGGATGCTGCAGATTGGCAGTAGTGCGGATCTCGGCTAGGAAGCGCTCGGCCCCGATCACCGCCGCGAGCTCGGGGCGGAAGACCTTCACGGCCACCTTGCGGTCGTGCCGGATATCCAGCGCGAGGTAGACCGTGGCCATTCCGCCCTGGCCCAGCTCGCGTTCGAGCTGGTAGCGCTCCGCGAGGGCCGCAGAGACGCGGGCGGTTGGATCAGGCATAGAGTCCTCCGACCCCGGGCGGCCCATCATCGGTCCTATGGGACTGCGGGGATGTTCAACCTCTCATGGAGCGCGGCGCGGCGGAGCACCTTGAGCGCGACCGGCCGGTCGTGCTTGTTGCGGACGAGGTAGACCATGGCCATGCCAGCGCGGCCCAGCTCCCGCTCGATTGTGTAGCGGCCTGTCAGGGTATTGCTGAGAAGCGAGTCGCCGGACGTCACGAGACTGCCTGGAGGGGATGACTGCAATGTGTCGTGGAAGGCCGATGATCGCCAGGCGAGTCCCGCTAGTCCCCAGCTTGACGCAGGTGAACGACCCTCGGCCATCAATCTCTTAACCCCACACACGTCTGAGGGACTGTTTAGGGCTCGTCGGGTGGCCTGCGGGCGTTGAGGTCGAGGCAACTCGCCAGCAAGTCCTCGGTTGTTTGTTACAGCCAGCTCCCACTTTACCTCTGCTTGACCGCTGAAAGCCAAGCTCATGCTCGGGTGAAGGGGGCGCTTGCCGCAGGGATGGCTGGACAAACGAGGTTCCTCCAAGGAGTTGCTGATGAAGCTGCAAATCAGACACACCACGCATCGAATGGCTTCCGGCTTGACCATAGCCCTCGCGGCTGGTGCCCTCGGTTGCGATCAGGAGAAGTTTGCTCCCAGCACCCCCGAGTCCAGCCCGGAGCTCGCTGCCGCCTCCGCGCCACTCTCCTTCGCCCAGGTGAGCACCGGGACCTTTCACAGCTGCGGCGTAACCACCGAGGGCCGGGCCTATTGCTGGGGCGCCAACGACAAGGGTCAGCTGGGCGACGGTACGACCTTCATCAATACCTCCCGCACAACTCCCTCGGAGGT
>DATKJJ010000470.1:0-2282 GCA_035543695.1 Gemmatimonadales bacterium
AGCATCACGTCGATCATCGGCGTGACGTTGATGTCCGATTTGACCGCCGTCCCGCCGGCGCCGCCACTACCCGTGGATATGGCCACTGCCGGTCACCGCCTTCTGGGCCTGGAATTCCTTGGTGAAGATCGAACGCCCGAACTCGCTCCCCACGCTCTTGATCAGGTAGTCGATCAGCTCCTTGGAGCCGTACGTCATCTCGACCGTCAGATTCTCGATCTTGGTGGTGAAGTAGTTGTAGGCCCACACCGCGGGAATCGCCACCATCAGGCCGAAGGCCGTGGTGATCAGGGCTTCGGCGATACCGGCGGAGATGCCGGCCAGACCGCCCGAGGCGCCCTGCTGCGCCATGCCCACGAACGCGTTCACGATACCCATGGTGGTGCCGAGCAGTCCGACGAAGGGCGCGGTCGAGCCGACCGTACCCAGCACGCCGAGTCCGCGCTTGAATTCCGACAACACGATCAGCATCTGCCGCTCGACCGCCCGCTCGGCTGAATTGATGTCGGCCGCGGTGATGGTGGCACGATCCCGCAGCAGCGGCTTCACCTCGAAGAGCGCCTCGCCCACGACGCGCGACAGGTGGCTCTTCTTGTTCTTCTCCGCCAGCGAGATCGCCTGGTCCAGGTTCTCCTCCTGGATGGCGCGGGAGAACTGAGGCGCGAACTTCCGGGTCTCGCGCTCACTCCGCTTCAGCTGGATGAGTTTGGTGATGACGATGGTGAGGGAATAGATGGACATGATCGCCATGACGATCACGATGCCCTTGGCGAAGGCACCCATCTGACCCCACAGGTGAAGTAGATCTACACTCATGTTGTGTTGCCTCCAGGGGGAACGAAAGCTACCGCTGCGAGCGCTATTGCTGCTTGAAGGACACTGCCTGCTGGACCAACTGCCGGACCGGCCGTCCCTTGAACTTGGCCGGCTTGAAGACGCTCTTGAGAATGGCCTCCCGGGTCGGCTCGCCGAAGGCCGGGTGGCTGG
This sequence comes from Gemmatimonadales bacterium, assembly GCA_035543695.1. GTDB lineage: Bacteria > Gemmatimonadota > Gemmatimonadetes > Gemmatimonadales > GWC2-71-9 > CAVVWJ01. The sequence continues at coordinate 988 of DATKJJ010000470.1, forward strand.
TCTTCATGATCTTTAAGGAGTTGCCTTCCACGTGGCCGGTGGTGTCCACGATGAACTGCACCTCGACCCGTCCGGTGATTCCGGCGCTCGCCAGCACCGGCGGATAGCGCGGCTGGGGCTGGGAGATGACCTGCACCGGGTCATCCAGCTGGGCCTCGAGGAACACTTCGCCGGTCACCGGACCGCTGCCGCCCACCACGCCGGTCCCGATGCCGCCTTCCACACCCTTACCGGTGAAGTCCCGGGGATCGAACGGCTTCTCGTTCAGATCGATCGGCGGAATGTCCTTAGGGATGTCGGTCGGCGCCACCACCGTCTGGAAGCCCTTGGGTGGCGGGTTGGCCGCAACCACCACGTCCGGCGGGGGCTGGTCCGGCGGCGGCTTGGGGGGCTCCGGCGGCTTGAGGAACACCATGGTGGTGTCCACCGGACGGTTCTTTACGCTCTCTGCCACGCCCTGCGTCGCCTTGATGGCGCCGACGATGATAAGGCCGTGGATCAGGAACGACAGAACCGTCTGTCCAACCGTCCGTTGATTCTTCTGCTTGGATTCGATCAGGTTCTCGAACACGCAACTACCTCCAGGGGGAGGGTGATCGTGCCCGGAAACTAAGGCGCGCTGAAAACACCTGCTTTGCCCTCAGATGTCATTTCGATTACAGCCGCATTAGCAACTGCAACTGCTGCATCCGAAGGTCGGACACTACCCTACTCTGCGCTGCAGGACTTCGGCGTGATCTGACTCACACGGGGCCATGTTATCCCTCGTCCGAATATTGGCAAGCAGACCAGCAACGAGATTCAACACCGGGTTGAGAAGTCGGGATTCGGTGCGCCGCCATAGCGCGGCACGTTCCAGAATGCTCATCGACGCGAGAGCGAAGGGCCAGCCGATTGCCCTGGAGGCCGCGTTAGGGCGCGGTCGCCTCTATGCTGGGTCCATTTGTGACGCAGCGCCCGCCTGCGGCCCGGAAGGGCATCGGCTCGCCCGAAGCGAACCGTCTTCGCCTTTAGATCGCAGGTCTCTGTCGGGTTCACTGCGAATTCGGCTTCGGCAATCGCACGACAAACGTCGAACCTCGCCCCGGTCGGCTTTGCACCGTGATCGATCCGCCGTGCGCTTCTGCGATCCATTTGGTGATCGCCAGGCCCAAGCCGGTGCCGGGGCGCTCGCCCGTGCGCGAGCGGGCCTGATCCGCCCGCCAGAATCGGTCGAAGATGTTGGGCAGGTCGCCGGGCGCGATGCCGATGCCGCTGTCCCGCACGGTAAATGTCACCGCTCCGTCGTCCTGTTC
>DATKJJ010000471.1:0-4529 GCA_035543695.1 Gemmatimonadales bacterium
ATGTTTGCTCCGGCGACTCCGGCGGCGGCATCTTTATGAATGCCAGTTCCGAGGGGCCCGAGGACTGGGTCCTCGTCGCGAATGTAAGCGATGGGGGCCGGGACTGCCGCCGACATAACAACAATAACCGTCTGGACACCCGCAGTATTCAGAGCTGGATCAACGAGGCTGTTCGGCGGCACATGGGCGATAGCTGACTACTCAGGTCGGTACTACGCGCGGTCAGGCGAACGGCTCGGCTGATCGTGCTCCAGCCCCCAGGTATATGAGGAGTTCCGCGCGGGCTACCGCCTAACAAGCGCATGCAGTTGACGGCGCTTCAGTTCAGGGAACATAAGTCTGTGTGCATCCAGAGAAGTCGCCGCAGCCGATGCGCGGTCCGTTAGGCTGCAACACACAGCATTCCGCTGGTGCGACGGAGAGGTAAGCAATGGGAAGGCTGATCATCAGCGAAAACGTCACTCTCGACGGAGTGATCGAAGACCCCGCCGGCGTCGAAGGCCTCAAGCACGGCGGTTGGGTCGGTCGCATCGGCGATCGCGGTCGTGAAGAAGCAGGCACCATCGCGCTCGAGGAGGCGCTCAGTACCGCGGCCATGCTGCTGGGGCGACGGACCTACGACTTCTTGGCCGCACGCTGGCCAGCCCGGAGCGGCGCCCTGGCGGACGCGCTCAATGGCAAGCCCAAGTATGTTGTTTCCTCGACTCTCCGGGACCCCGCCTGGAACAACACTCGGGTGCTCACCGGGGATGTGGTGAGGAGGGTTGCGAAGCTGAAGCAAGAGGTACCCGGCGACGTGATCGTCGCAGGCAGCTTTCAGCTCGCTCACACCTTGCTAGAGCACCATCTCGTCGATGAGGTACGGCTGATGTTTTACCCGATCGTAGTCGGGAACGGCAATCGGCTCTTCGCCGCAACCAGCGACAAGATACCCATGCGACTCATCGGCAACCGGGCCGTTGCGAGCGACCTCGTCCTCCTGACCTACGAGCCGCTCAACCATGTTGCAGCCTAACAAGCGCATGCCGGCGACAGCTGATGCGCCAGTCGTTAGGCAGCATAACCTAGATCGGAGGATTACCTGGGAAGTACCACCCGTGATCATGCGATCCTGCTCGAGCGATTGCGGCAGCACTGGGAATACTTGGGCGTGGATGTCGATCGCGCTCACGAGATGTACCACGAGGATGCGGTGCTTGAATTTCCGCAGTCGGGCGAGCGATTCGAGGGCCTGGCCAACTTCCGGGAGTGGCGCCGCCAGTATCCCGCGGACCTGCGCTTCCGGGCCCGACGGATGACCGTCGGAGAGAACTTGGTTGTGGTCGAGTGCTCGATCAGCTACAACGGCGGTCCCTGGCAGTACGGGGTTCAACTGCTCGAGTTCCGGGGCAACAAAGTGGCCCGTGAACGGATCTACGTCATGGATGGGTGGCCAGCTCCCAAGTGGCGGGCGCCCTGGCGAGCCAGTACCCGCGCGGAGGCGTCCGAGTGAACCGGGCTAGCGACGGTGGACGGTCAATAGCGAGACGGCTTGCTGCCTAACCAGCGCATGCAGCAGCTGCCGGACGCTGCAGGTCTAAGGAGCGGTCGGATAGTGCAACCACCCAGGAGGATATATGCGCCGCTATGAACTCGTTTCCGGGGCGTTCTTCTCACTTCTCGCTCTTGTCCAACTGACCCGGGTGGTCTTGGGTTGGTCGGTCCAGGTCGCCACCGTCGCCGTTCCCGTTTGGGCTTCGGTACTGGCGTGTCTGGTGGCTGGCTCGCTCGCAGTTTGGGCATTCCGCAGCTCGCGGGCCGCCACCTGATGAAGGGAATCCGCGTTGCTCTGAGCGTCATCGGAGTCGCCTACGCGGTTCTCGGGCTCGTGATGGTCCTCTTCGCTATAAACTTGCAACAAAGAGGCGACATCGGTAGCGCATATCTCGCAGTGGGGATTCTGGCATGGGGCGGCACTATCGTGGCGACAGGCCTGTCCGCCGGGAGTGTGCTGGGCACGCTGGCCTTGGTGCGACATCCCGACACCCGCCGCCTGCTGTACATCCTCATAATTCTCAGCGGATGGACCGGTGCGCTGGCGCTTGGCTGGCTGGCTTGGGAGTTCTGGACCCATTCGTCTCCCCCAAAGGTGGCCGCCTAACAAGCGCATGCAGCTGGCGGATGCTTCAGGTCTATGGAACCTTAGTTAGCGCACCAACGAAGAGTCGCCGAAGCTGATGCGCGCTCCGTTAGACGGCGCCAACGAGAATCGATGCTGACCTTTGAATTTGAGGCGCCGAGCTCAGCGAAGTGCGACTGCTGCGGGGGCATCACCACCGCGCTCACCCGGTTCGTCTACCAGGACGGCGCCGCCTATGCGATTTACTACGCCCGCTTCGGTGTGGCCCATGAGCCCCGCGTCGTCGAGGCCGTGGTGTCCATCGGCGAGTGGGGCGAGGGATCGGGCCCGTGGGACCGGGTCGCTTTTCCGTTGCGGCTCCGGGCCAGCGACACCGAATACCAGGTCACGATCGTCGATGCAGCTGAATCCCCATGGGAAGGCGTCGAGCTGCTGGGCAGGATGCTGGATCGAACAGAAGCCTTGGAGCACGAACGACTGGAGGAAGTGTTTCACATCAGCGACCACATGGTGCGGGACGATCAGCCGTTGCGTGAGTATCTCAACGGCGCAGTCTAACCCGCGCATGCAGCCGACAGGCCGGCGCGGGCCAGGGCTCCTGGCGGGCGCAGCACTCCTGGTGGCCAACCAGTAGAAGCGTTGATTTGATGGGGCTTGAGGGCCTGCAGCTGATGCGCATGTCGTTAGGCGGACGACACTGGCAGCGAGGAAGGCTTCGAATGGGCCTACTCAACCGGGTTCTCTCGCAGTTCCGGCCCCCCACGTTGGAGGACCCAGATTTTGGGCGGCTTCTTTACATCCACATTGCTCGAAATCCTTCAAGATCCTACTGGGAATGCGAGTGGCTGTTTCCGCCAACTGGTACCCGTATTTCCATCGCGCTGCCTGGCTCCAGGGAGGGGCCGCGGCCGGAGTCGCGGGCGTTCTTCTTGGCCCTAATTCCAGAATTCAACCGAATCATCGAGCAGGTGCAGCCGGCGCTCGACCGGGTCTTCCGTGAATGGATGGACCGCCCGCTCAGCCAGGAGCTATGGCAGGATGTCAAGCTCGCGGGCTTCGGGGTCGAAGATCCGCGGGAGACGCCAACGCAGTGGGACGTGGCCTTTGAGACTACCGGTGCCAAGTGGCTTGGAATCACGGTGCCAATCATCGGCAACCAAGTGCAGGAAGCAGTGGTGGACACTTGAGGTTCTTGCAGGTGGCCGCCTAACAAGCGCAGTCATGCAGTGCAATCCACCAGTCCCTTCCCCGAGGCAGCCATGGCTCTGGCGGCGATCCTGAGTTGGTACCTGGTCATTGGCCTGCTGGCGGCCATCGGGTCGGTGACGATCAGCCGCTCGCGGTTCTCGCCGCGGGTGGAGCACATCTTCTTCGCGCTGCTGCTCGTTCTGATCGCCGCGATGTACCTGGCCTTCGTCGCGTACTTCGGCGACTACTCGAGGCTCCGGCCCGAGGCCTGTGCGGTGGCGGTGTTCGCGGTACTCGGGCTCCTGGGCCTCCGGTTTCCCGCGCTCCTCGTGCTGGGCTACGCGCTCCACGGGGGGTGGGATCTGGCGCACGAGATCTGGGTGCACCTCGGCGCCGGGGCCGGCGGCGCGCGGCCGCTCACGGACATACCGCTCGCGTACGGGGTGTTCTGCGCGGCGTATGACTGGTACATGGCGGGGTATTTCTTCACCAGACGGGAGGCGTGGGCGCAATGAGAGACGAAGTGCCCAACCTCACAACTCAGCCGCGAGTAACGTCGCTCGCTCCCCAGTTCCTCGTCGACGATCTGGAGCGCTCGATGACATTCTACCGGAAGGTCGGCTTCACATTCGGTGACCCGTGGGATGGCTTCTATGCGATCGGGGAGCTGGACGGGCTGGAGCTCCACCTGAAGGAGGCGCCGAAGGACGATTCCGAGCACCAGCACCGTCGCGAGCAGGAGCATCTCGATGCGGCGGCTGGGGTGGACGGGATCGAAGCGTTCTACGCGCAATGCATCTCGAACGGCGTCACAATTCTCAGGCCACTCGCGACTACGGCCTGGGGAACGAAGGATTTCTACATTGAAGATCCCGATGGGTATGTCATTGCCTTCGGGGGCCGTCCGTTTGATAGGGGGGCGCCGCCACTCAAGCCCTAGTCGGGCTGCCGCCTAACAAGCGCAGGGTCCTGGCAGGTAGGTCAAAGGAACGTAGGGTAGGATATAGTTAGCCAGTCGCCGCAGCTGATGCGCGGTCCGTTGGGCCGCGCCACCTATACTCTGTCCGGGGTGGTCGGTGTCGGATCTTCTCTACGAGCTGAATGCGCGGGATGAAATCTCCTCAGTCAGTGAGGAATGGCTCCGATTCGCCCTGGCCAACGGTGGAGAGCTGCTGGACCGCACCCAGATTCTAGGTCGCCTATTGTGGGATTTCATCGGTGA
>DATKJJ010000472.1:0-2000 GCA_035543695.1 Gemmatimonadales bacterium
ATCATCGCCGCGGGCATCGTGCCGGCTGCGCTGGAGATGATGGACCGAGCCTGCGTCGCGGCGGTAGAAGCGTCGATATATGCTGCGGGTTACCCTACCGACGCCGCCGCGGTTCTCCTGGTTGAACTGGACGGCCAGATCGATGCCGTTGAGTCCGAGGCGTCTGTGGTGCGGCAGATTCTGAGCGAGTGCGGGGCTCGGGACGTGCGCAGCGCTTCGACCCCGGCCGATCGGGCGCGACTCTGGCAGGGGCGGAAGAAGGCCTTCGGCGCCATGGGCCGGATCGCTCCAGACCTCGCCGTCCAGGATGCCGTCGTTCCTCGTTCCGTCCTTCCCGCGATCATGGACCAGATCGAAGGAATCCGCAGGCATTACGATCTCACCATCAGCAACGTCTTTCACGCTGGCGACGGGAACCTGCACCCGAACATCAGCTTCGACCGACGCGACCCGGCGGTCGCCGCGCGGGTTCGTGCCGCGTGCCGGGACATCATGGCGGCTTGTGTCGCGGTTGGCGGGAGCATCACCGGCGAGCACGGGGTGGGCAACGATAAGCTCGACTACATGCCCTGGATCTTCGATTCCGAGACACTCGCTGCCATGCAGGCGGTCCGTCGAGCGTTCGATCCGGCCGAGCTGGCCAACCCCGGGAAGGTGGTACCCGTGCACGCCTGTCGCGAGTGGACTGCGGTGCGGAGCACCCGACAATGAGCGATGTGATCTTCGGCCGGCTGCGAGCGCTGCTGGGAACCACCGGAGTCGAGCGGGACCCCCAGGGCATGCCCCGGGCTACACCCGACTCGCCAGACGCGCTTTCGCTGGTGTGCCGGTTGGCTCATGAAGAAGGCTGGAAGATTCGGGTGGAAGGTCGAGCCACCTGGCTCCCCTCGGACGCTCCAGCCGACCTGGTGGTGAGCACCCGGGGAATGGAAGAAGTGGTCTCGGTCAGCCCGGCCGACCTGGTCGCGACGGTGCAAGCCGGAGCTCCTCTGGAGGCCCTACGCCGGCGGCTGGCCGACTACGGCATGTGGCTCGCGCTCGATCCCCCCGGCCGGCCGGAGCGGAGCATCGGGTCGGTCATTGCTACGGCAACGGCAGGGCCCCTGCGGCACGGCTTCGGTCCGGTCCGGGATCATGTGCTCGGCTGCAGCGTCGCCACCGGGGATGGGCGCCTGGTCAATGCCGGTGGCAGAGTCGTTAAGAACGTCGCCGGCTATGATCTGACGAAACTGCAGGTCGGCGGATTCGGCGGTTTCGGCATCATCGCTGAGGTCCATCTGCGGCTCAGAGCGCTGCCCCGGGCCGATGTGACCCTGCTGGCTCGAGGCGCCCGAGACGTGTTGACCTCCGCAGCGCGGGACGTAGTGGCTGCCGATCTACTGCCCGCCACGCTCGAGCTGCTCTCACCAGCGCTGGCAGCCGAGCCTGATTGGGTTCTTGCAACCCGGTTCGTGGGGACGGAAGCGGCGGTTCAGGCCGATGTGCGTCGGCTCAGTTCTTCAGCCGAGCTTAGCTGGCAGCAGCTCCCGGCCGATCGGACTGCAGCCTTCTGGAGCACGGTAGCGCGGGGAACTCTGGGCGGCCCCGTCACCCTGAGGCTGGGAGTGCTGAGCGACGGGCTGGACGAGGCCATCGATTTGCTGGCCCATGATCTGGACGAGGGGCTGGTCTCTGCCGGCGCAGGTCAGGGGATGATCCGATGGACCGGTGATGCACCGCTGGAACGGCTGCGGGGGCTTCGGCGCGCAGCAGCCTCGCGCGAGATACCGATGACGCTGGAGCGCGCCCCCTGGGTCATCCGGCGCGCCCTGGGCCATTTCGGAGCGTACCGCGAAGGTGTCGGGAAGATTGTGGGACGCCTGCGGGGCACCTTCGATCCGGGTCAGTGCCTGAATGTCGCACTGGAGGGGGCGGACAATGCCTGACTACTCCTCCCTGGATCCCTGCGTGCACTGCGGGTTCTGCCTGCCGGCATGCCCCACCTACCTGGTCACTGGCGA
>DATKJJ010000473.1:0-2466 GCA_035543695.1 Gemmatimonadales bacterium
TGGAGTGGGGAGTAAACGAAGGGCGTTGCTGGGTCCGTACCTCAGGCGAGCGGTTCGAATCCGGAAGAATGGTCATCGCCGCCGGCCCCTGGGCATCGAAGCTGGTTCCGGAGCTTGCTCGTCTGGCTGTGCCTGAACGGCAGGTGCTCGCCTGGCTGCAACCGATCCGGCCCGAGCGATTCACTCCCGATGTGTTTCCTGTCTTCTATATAGAGCTCGAAGAGGGGCGCTACTATGGTTTTCCCAGCTTCCTGGTGCCGGGCTTCAAGTTCGGCCGCTATCACCACCGCCGGGAGCAGGTCGACCCCGATCGGATGAATCGCGAGCCCGATCCGGAGGACGAGCGGCTGCTGCGGGCGTTTGCCGAGCGTTACTTTCCAGATGCCGCCGGTCCCACCCTGATGCTCAAGACCTGTCTCTTCACCAACAGTCCGGACGAGCACTTCATCCTGGATCGGCACCCCCATGATCCCGAGGTGATGCTGGCCGCCGGGTTTTCAGGACACGGTTACAAGTTCTGCAGCGTGGTTGGGGAGATCATGGCCGATCTGGCCGAGACAGGTGAGACCCAGCACGACATTGGGTTCCTGGGGCTGAAGCGGTTTACGGCGGCCGCACCTGCGCGGCCGTAGTCGTGGCGCCTGCTTTACCATCTGGTGGTAGAAAGCGTATCCCGTTTCGGCTCCTGAGATTTGAGGTAGCTCACCAGGCGCCAGATCGCGTCAGGCGGCAGGGTACCTCCCCACGCCGGCATCCCGCGGGGCCGACCGTAGAAGATCGAGTGATAGATCTCGCCATCGGTGCCCCCGTATTTCCAGCGGCCGTCCACCAGACTCGGCCCTTCGGCTCCCAGCGCGCCACCGCCGTGGCATCCGTCGCAGTTGAAGGAAGCGAAGAGCTTTCCGCCGTCCTCCGCTGCCTGTTTGTCGCCTTTGAAAGGGTTCTCCAGTGTTCCCGCCGGCGGCGCCGTTCCACCGGCATCCACATGCTGGTCGTAGCTGACCGCCGGTGGCGCGGTGCGCTGAGCTTGGGCACCAACAACGATGAGCAGATGGAGAGTCGCCGTCACCGCCAAGCCTCGGGCGACTGGCGACTGAGAACCGGCACCTAAAGCCCGAATATCCATACGATCCCACCTTGACTGGTATGCCGAGCGATGTCGGGCATGAAGCTGGCCGGCGGGCGGACGTCGTCCGGATCGTCGGAACGGACGTCGCCGGAGAGTAGACCCCAGTCGCCGCCGAAACCGGCATAGAGCGCGATGTACTGTTTGCCGTCCGGTCCCTTGAATGAGATCGGATTGCCGATCACGCCCGATCCGACCTTGAACTTGTACAGCACCTTCCCGCTGCGCGCGTCCGCGGCCTTAAACCAGCCGTCCAGCGTGCCGTAGAAGACCACACCGCCACCGGTTGCCAGCGCGCCGCTCCACACGGGGTACGGCTCCTTGATCTCCCATACCTTCTTGCCTCGGGCGGCGTCATAGGCGATAAAGGCGCCGAGGTTTCCTCCGGGTCCAGCTCGGTAGGGGGTTGTGGCACCGAGGTACGGCGTTCCGGCGATGTACGAGACGTTGGCCACCGAATAATCCATGCACATGTTGCTGGTGGACACGTAGAACAGCCGGGTGATCGGCGAAAAAGCCGCGGGCTGCTGGTTCTTTCCGCCCTCCAGTGTGGGGCAAATATCCTTGACCGTTCCCTTGGACGCGCCGGTCGTCTTGGAGGAATCCACCTCGGGCTTGCCGGTTTCCAGATCGATGCGCCGGGCCCAGTTCACCGGTACGTACGGCTCAGCCAGAAGCAGCTCGCCGGTCGCGCGGTCCATGGTATAGACGAACCCATTCTTGTCGAAGTGGACCAGCGCCTTCCGCGGCTTCCCCTTCACGGTGAGGTCGACCAGGATCATCTCCTGGGTAGAGTCGAAGTCCCAGTTGTCGGCCGGCGTGAATTGATAGGCCCAGCGCAGCGCGCCATCCTGGGGCCGCCGCGCCATCACACTCGTGGCCCAGCGGTTCTCGCCCGGCCGCTGCTCGGTGTTCCAGGGCGCCGGATTGCCGGTTCCATAGTAGATGAGATCGAGCTCGGGATCGTAGGACATCCAGCCCCACACCGGCGCGCCGCCATTTTTCCAGGTGTCGCCCGGCCAGCTCTTTTGCGCTAAATCCGTCCCCTTCTCGTAGTAAGGTTGGAAGGTTCCGGGCTTGGCCAGCACCTCGGCGTCGGGCCCGGTGCTGTACCCGGTCCACACCAGGTTGCCGGTCCGAGTATCGAGACCCTTGACCCAGCCGCGGACACCGAATTCGCCGCCCGAAGTCCCCACGATCACGCGGTCCTTCACCACCAGCGGCGCCATGGGTGTGGTCTCGCCTCGGTTGAGGTCGGCCACTTTGGTCTTCCAGATTTCCTTGCCGGTGGCCGCGTCGAGGGCCACGGTATGGCCATCGAGCAGGTTGTAGAACAGCCG